>CAZBII010000171.1:210-2461 GCA_964491665.1 uncultured Moraxellaceae bacterium | reverse complement strand
TGTCGTCGAAACCTTCGGCACCACCCAGGTCATTGCCGTACTGGTCGATCACTTCCAGGAACACTCGGGACTGCATTCCGGTCTGCAGCATCAGCGCTTGCGTACCTTCTGGCAGATACACTGCCGTCAGTAGCGTTTCCTGTTCAACACCACCCGGCAACGCGAGCGGAACACCATTCTTGAGGGGGCTCTCATTGACACCACCCCACACCGCCGTAATCGCGAGATCGCTGACATTCTCCTCATACACGATGCGAACATAGTGCATGCCCGGCTCAGGCGAATTCAGCACGCACTCATCCCAACAGTCACGAACCGTAGCGCCATCCGCATTCAGAATGCTCACATACACCGGCCGATCATCACGCGACTTCTGCACCATCAGTGCCTCGGTACCTTCCGGCAGATAAACCGATTCGAAGCGCTCGGTGCCCGCCGCACCCGACAACCCATTCTTGACCACGCCATTCTGCAACGTGCTCTGATGCGCGCCGCCCCAGAACGCCTGCAGATTCAGATTCTCGAAATTGCCAAGACCGGTAACACGGACAAAGTAATTGCCATCGAACCGCTGTGACAACGTGCAGGGCGCGCCGGCATTACAGTTGTGCAATGAAGTTCCCGATGCATCCAGAATTTCCAGACGGTAGGCACCAGTGGCACTGTGCTCCAGCGTCAGGGTTCCGATATAGAAAGGGATATGCAGTGACTGCAGAATGACGGTGCCGGTGCCGCCCTTCAGGCCGGTAACTGGCGTGGCATTCTTCAGCGTTGCGGACGCCGGCCCGCCCCAGCTGGCCACCAGACTCAGATTGCTGAACTGGCCCAGGCCACTCAATTTCAGATAGAAATCACCGGCCGGAGGAAACTCCTGCTGGCACTGCGTTGGCAACCCGCACCACGGCAGCGGATTCTTGTTGGCATCCAGCAATTCCAGCGTGACCTGATCATTGGCGCTGGTCTGGACCATCAGCGCCTCGACATTGGCCGGCAAGGTAAATTTGAATTCCTGTGAACTGGCAGCCGCCCCCGATATCTGGGTTCTGACCACCCCGTTTTCCAGCTTGTTGCTCTTGCAGCCCGGCAGCACCAGGACAACACATAACAACAACCCCAATACAAATGAAGAGTGACGAAATGAAGACATGAAAACCATTCCCCGAATTGGCTTTTATTGTTGGAACGTTGGATAGTAACAGGAAAGGCCCTAGATTCCGGAAAGAAAATCCCCCGCGCGGGACTCCAGCTCTTCGATCAACTCCGGGCCCATATACTTGTACTCATCGGGAACATCCAGAACATGCACCGGCTTGTACTGCACCAGCCGGGCGAAATTAGCCATCACCCGGCTTTTGTGTTTTTTCTCCATGACAAAAACAATGTCGGCCCATTCAATATCGCCCGCACTGAGGGTTTTGCGGGCGCTGGGGCTGGTGCCAGCGGACCTTGCGCTGTAACCGGGGCGATTGCGCCACAGCGATTCGGCGGTGGGGCTGCGCCATTGGTTGCGGCTGCAGATGAATAGCAGTTTTTTCATTGGGTTTGGCTCGGCAACATTGTTGCTTTCGGGGAACTCACCGAAAGACTATTCGCAATTCTATCCAAAGCCGATGCATGCCTGTAATGAGCGAGGGGCGGACTTTCGAACACATCAACTAATACCTCAACTGGCCTATAGCGGAAGTTCGTGATTTGAGCATCGATAGCGTCTAGGGGTGATGAGCTGACACTCGAAAAGAAAATTTTCTTCATTCGATCGACACGCCCAAAAGCGACATTATGCCTTTCGCCCGATTTATATCTTCGTCGCATGCACGCATGAAAGCTGCCAACACATAGGACAAGACTGACTCAACACCGCTGCGTTTAGCAGCATAAAGTGCTGGTTCCAAGAGCAGGGCTAATTCTTCATCACTTAAATGGTCCATTTTTCCACGACACTCCAGGATTTCACTCAGGGTGTATGCAAGCCCCATGGGAGCCTGTTCTTGCCTATAGAGTTGAACTGCTTTTTCATATAATTGAATAGCATCTGCTAGTAGCTCAAGTTGTTTTGCCAAGTCTCCAAGGGATTTCAGCGCGTTGGCCAGACCAAGCTTCGCCTGCTCTTTTTGATACAGCTCGATGGCCTGTTCATAGTGCGCCCGCGCCTGCTCCACATTCCCCAGGCGGCTCTCCAAATCGCCCAGGGATTGAAGCGCGTTGGCCAGACCAAGCTTCGCCTGCTCTTTTTGATACAGCTCGATGGCCT
>CAZBII010000171.1:0-110 GCA_964491665.1 uncultured Moraxellaceae bacterium | reverse complement strand
CATAGTGCGCCCGCGCCTGCTCCACATTCCCCAGGCGGCTCTCCAAATCGCCCAGTGAACCGCCCCGGGTTTCGTGGAGGCTGTTTGGTTTAAGTTCTAGCTACTCGCTT
>CAZBII010000170.1:0-9937 GCA_964491665.1 uncultured Moraxellaceae bacterium | reverse complement strand
GTCTGAAGTTCTACCGCGAACTGGAAACCCGTCTGGGCGAAACCAGCTGGGCCAAGCTCAATGCGCTGCTGGATGGCGCGCCGCAGGGTGGCCTGTCGGCGGAAGAGTGGGCGAAGGTGCAATCTGCGCATTATGGCTTCCAGGCCGGCATGGAAGTGATGAGTGTGCTGCCGAAACTGGCGCGCGATGCCCACTTCTACGAGCTGAAAGTGAATCAGGATCTGACCGTGCATATCCCGCAGATGCTGTTCGACGAAGCACTGCAGGAGCAGATGATGAAGGTACTGGTGCCGCCGCCGGCCACCAAGGCCGACGAAATCGTCGCGGTGTGCGGTGGCATGTTCTACGGCCGCGAGGCGCCTGGCATGCCGACGTTTGTCGAGCCGGGCACGCACGTGGAAGTGGGCCAGACCATCTACATCATCGAAGTGATGAAGATGTTCAACAAGATCCAGGCTCCGTTTGCCTGCACCATCGACAAGGTGCTGCTGGAAAACGTGGATGGCGCCATCGTCAAGCAGGGCCAGCCCCTGTTCAAGGTGACACCGGACGAGAAATTCGTTGAGGTGGACCCGGCGGTAGCGGCGGCGCAGCGCAAGGCCCGCACGGAAGCGTTGCTGAAAGGCCTGATCTGATGACCCCGCTCGATTACGTCCGCCACAAGTTGCGCAGTCAGGTTCCGCTGATTGAGCACATGGGGGTAGACGTAGTCGCCTGGGACGGGCGCACGGTGGTGGTGGAAGCCCCGCTGGCGCCCAACCTCAACACCCACGGCACGGCTTTCGGTGGCAGCCTCTATAACGTGGCCGCCATGACCGGCTGGAGCGCGGTGCATCTCACCCTGATGGACGCCGGCCACACGCCCAGCGTGTGGGTTGCAAAAGGCGAGATCGAATACAAAACTCCGGTGCGGGGTGTTCTGCGCGGCACTGCAACGGTGAGCGAGGAGTTGCGCGCGCAACTGATCCAGAACTATGAAAGCAAGGGCCGGGCAAAGGTGGCCATCGACGTGGTGATTCGCGAAGGCGAACAGGACGCGGTGCTGCTGAAGGCGGTGTATGCGGCGATGGTGAAGGACAGCTGATTCGTTTCGGGCGACGTGGTCAGGATTGTGTAGTTAAAAAGCCCCGCAAATGCGGGGCTTTTCGTTTTCTGCGTCAGGGTCTGTTGCCCTGATGGATTCAGCGCAGCCTTCACGCTTTCGCAAACAACCGCTGTAAAAACCCCGGCTTTTTCTGCCCGTCCAGCACCGCCTGCTGCGCGCTTTCCTGTTTCGCCTGCTCGGCCTTGGCACCGAACACCGCAGTGCCGGAGAAGGTGGAATCCATCACCGTCTTGCCCATCAGTGTGCCGACCACCCTGCCCTGGATCTTCTGGTCCTTGTCTACCTGCGCGGTGTAGGTCAGGGTCAGCGGCACAGGCTTGGTCAGCTTGCATTTCCAGGTCAGCGTCTTGCCATCCAGCACGCGGCCTTCCAGCACTTTCTGGTTGCCGTGTTCCTTGTTCAGCACATGGCCCACCACGTTGCTGCCGCTGGATTTCAGCACCAGTCCGCTGAACTGGTCGCCCACCGGTGACTTGATGGTGAGATCCCACACGTTGTCGACGCTGTCGATTTTCACCGCGTCAATCGGGCCCTGTTCGGCCTGGGTGGCGGTCATGTCATGGAACAGCTTGCACTCGTCTTCCGAGAAACCGAGGTTCTGCAGATCGTCGAAGGTGGATTTCATCAGCTTCATCGCCGACAGGTCATCGCCCATCACGGCTTGCATCTGCTTTTCCACCGATTCCATGGTCATGTCCACCGGCACGGCGTCGCAGGCAGCCAGCACGACGCGGGAGAACTTGCCGCCGCCGATGGAGAAAATCTCGCGGCTGATGTCGCATTTTTCGTGACACAGATACGCCACCACCGGCGCCAGTTTGTCCGGCTGGAAATCATTTTCCAGATGACTGCGGAAATCACTTTGCGGCAGCAGCGCGGACAGACGGGTGAACGCCGCCGGCAGGATCACGTTGATGTTGATGTTGTGATCCTTGCCCAGCAGACCGGCGTTGCGGGTGAGTCCTATCAGCGCGGATTTCATGGAGGGATAAGTGATCTGCGGCGAGAAACCGAGCATGGAGTCCGACGCGGTGTTGATGATGCGGCCGTGTTTCTGCTTGATCATGTGCGGCCAGGCGGCGCGCATGGTGTTGATGGCGCCCATCACATGCACGCCCAGATGCAGGTCGACTTCCTCTCGGTCCACGTTGGGGAACACGGCGGTGCTGGCGATGCCGGCGTTGTTGATGATGATGTCGATGCGACCCCATTTCTTGATGGCGGTGTCGACCATGCTCTCGGCATTCTTGTATTCCGACACGTCGTGGCCGTCAGCCACCGCGGTACCCTTGCCCAGCGCGTTGATTTTTTTCACGGCCTCGTCGGCCACTTTCGAGCTGGGTTTGCCGTCGTAGCCGAAGGTGCCGCCGCCCAGATCGTTGACGATGACGTTGCAGCCGCGCTCGGCCAGGTATTTGGCATAGGCAAAGCCCAGGCCGCCGCCGGCGCCCGTGACGATGGCGACTTTTCCGGTGAAATCAAATGACATGGAAATTCCCTCCGCTTCTTTTTGTTGTGATCCCGGTGCAAGTGTTCAGTTGGTTGTGATCAGTGGGCCAACAGTATACGATGTATACCAAAAAGGCCAGCACTCAATTCCGGCGCTGCTGCAGGCGGTTTCCTGCGGCGCGCGGGGCCGGCCTGACTTTCCTCAGCAAAACAAAAACATAAAAACACACTGTAAATACCGGGGAGTTGCCATGCCTGATTTCAATCAACCCACCATCCTGGCCGTGAACGGCATCCAGCTGGCGGTCTACGAGGAAAAGCCGGCGGGGCCGGCACACCCCTGGCCGCTGATCCTGTGTCACGGCATGCCGGAGCTGGCCTATTCCTGGCGCCACCAGTTTGCGCCGCTGGTGGCGGCCGGCTTTCACGTAATCGCGCCCGACATGCGGGGCGTGGGCCATTCGCAGGTGTTGCCGCGACGCGAGGATTACACCCTGCAGGCGCGGCTCGCTGACATGTGCGCGCTGCTGGATCATTACGGTTATGCGAAAGGTATTTTCATCGGTCACGATTTTGGCGGCACCATCGTGTGGGGCATGGGGCTGTATCATCAAGATCGAGTGGCGGGCTTGTGCGCGTGCAATTCACCGTTTGCCGACATGCCGATGAATCCGCTCGACCTGTACAACATGATGTATGGTCCCACCAATTATTTTGCCTATTTCCAGACGCAGGCGTGCGAGGACAAATTCAACGAAGATCCGGCGCGCACGTTCCGTTTTTATCTGCGCCGTGACACCGGGAACGGCACCAATCTGTCCCGCAGCCGCGCCCACGATGCCGAGAGCATCGGCCATGTGCACTGGATTCACGACGACGAAGCCACCTGGCCGGGTGAGGTGCTGCTGGACGACGCCGAACTGAATCATTACGCCGACGCTTTTCGCAAAACGGGATTTGGTGGCGCGCTGAACTGGTATCGCTGTCTGCCGCTGGATTACGAGCACCAGAAAAAGGTGTATCCGGACGGTCTGCCGAAAATCACGGTGCCGGTGCTGGCGGTGGGTTCGGAGCTGGATTTCATCGCGTCCTACCATTTCTACGATCTGCTGGACGGCTACTGCAGCGACTGGGAAAAGACACTGATCCCGAACGCCGGCCACTGGACGCAGCAGGAAAATCCGGACGCACTGAACGGGGTGCTGGTGGGCTGGCTGCAGCGGCGCTTTGTCCAGGAACAGTGCTCGTCGATGCGACTTGCAAATCCGGCATGAATTGCGCATGGTGGCGATGTTCCTTTTGTCGCTACAGGATGATATTCATGCGCACTGATTACCCGGCAACTTTTAACCGTCGTTATGTTCGTATTGCCCGCACGGGTGGAATGGCGTTTCTCGCGCTGGGGGCATCGTCGGCGTTTGCCCACACCGGACACGGCGACGGTGGCAGCTTTTTCAGCGGCTTCTCCCATCCCTGGAGCGGCCTGGACCATGTGCTGGCCATGCTGGCCGTGGGGATCTGGGCGGCCCAGATCGGTGGGCGCGCGCTGTGGCTGCTGCCGCTGGCCTTTCCGCTGCTGATGCTGGTGGGTGGTGCGGCGGGCATGAGCGGACTGGCATTGCCGGGTGTGGAAGCCGGCATTGCGTTGTCTGCGCTGTTGCTCGGTGCACTGGTGTTGGTCGTGGCGCGCCCCAAAATGGTGACAGCAGCCATGCTGGTGGGAATTTTTGCACTGTTTCATGGCCACGCCCACGGCACCGAGTTGCAGGCCGGGCACGATGGTTTGCTCTACAGCATCGGATTTGTGCTGGCCACCCTGAGCCTGCATGCGCTGGGCATGGGGCTGGGTACGCTGCAGCGCTGGCAGTCCGGCGCGCTGGCCCTGCGCGGTGCCGGCGGACTGATTGCTGCCAGCGGTGCGGTGCTGCTGGCACAGTCGCTGGCGTAAACCTTCCGGATCAGATCTCTCTGGTCTGAATACTTCCTTCGAACAAGCCTGCGTGCCGCGAAATTGTCTGCGGCACGCAGCCTGCCCTTCTTTTTTGAAACCTTCCTGACTGGTTTGATTGCGCCGGCGTGCTTGCAGTCAGCGCTCAATTCGCCGCACTGCGCTCCGCCCGTTCCCACATCTGCAGAAACGTTTCGGCGGAATGCATGAACATGCCCATCAGATCCGCCGGATCGTCCTCATCGATCTGGCGCAGATTTTCCACCCACTCTGCCAGCATGCCGTAATGGGCAACGCCCTCGGTGTGGTAGTCGAACACGCGGTTGCCGGTCTGCGGTTGCGTGAAGATCACCTTGCCGTCGATCGAAGTGAACGGATAGGTGATGGTGATGCCGGGATCGCCGTCGGTCTGCGCGGTGACGCCCTGGATGTCGCTGCCCATGCCGATGCCCACCGGGAATTCAAATGCGGCCATTTCGCCGCGGAAGGTTTTCATTTTTTCCGCATTCTCGGTGGGGCGATGGTTGAACGGACTGATCTGCCCGCCCAGCCGGAAAATGCGCGCGCGGATGTCGGGGTTGTCCTCGGTCCAGCTGTGGGAGGAAACGACGCCGGAATATTGCCGCTGCTCCAGGATGTCGAGGGTTTCCATCTGGGTGGTGTGGCCCATGTGATCGATGTCGAGAATCATGCCCTTGTCGATCAGGCGGTTCACCAGATAGGCGCCGGCTGGATGCAGCGGCATGGAGTTGCAGGCGTGGGCGTGTTCGTCCTGGAATTCGGTGTAGTCCGGCAGCGGCCCGAGTTTGTTGTAGAAGGCGTAGTCCAGCACCTTGCCCAGCAGCGGGCCGAGGTTGGGTACGTTCTCGATGCCATTGGTGAGGATGCGGAAATCCTCGTTGATGAACTGGTTCATGCTCATGATGTTGCCGACGCCGTCGATGCCGTCGGGGCAGTTTTCCAGTTGCCAGAAATGGCCGCCGATGGGTTTGAACAGGTAGCCGAACGGGTCGAGCATTTGCGTGACCTTGGGCGCGCGACTGGTGTTGAGCATGCCGCTGATGTGCATCCAGGCGCCGGCGACGCCGCCGTCGGGACGGGTGCCGCCAAAGGCGTTGTCGAAGCGGTGGATGGGGAAGACGACGCGGATGCCGAGGGCGTGCAGTTTTTCCAGCTCGCGGTCGATGTAGTCCGGCGTGCAGTAGGCGGCGCTTTCGTTGCAGTCGAACAGGGTGCCGTATTCGCTGCCCAGCACCACCGCCAGTTTGTTCTGCCGGATGATCCGGCGGGCCTCGGCGGCGCTGGTGGCAATGCGGAACCAGCCTTTGCCGGGGCCACCTTCCTGCGCGTCGATGTAGTCCTGCATTTCATAGAGGTAGAGCGTCTGGTTGGCGATTTCCGACGCGCTGCTGCAGTCACCCTCGGCGCGGCCGGCTTTCATCAGCGATAGCAGCTGGCACATGGTGGGATTGCCGGTGACATGGGTGACCATCAGGCGCAGTCCGCCCAGATAGGCGCGCTGGACCCAGCGGTAGTAGGCCTGCACGTGGGTGCTGGTGTTCCGGCGGGGCCAGTAGGGGAAGTCCGGGTAGCCGGCGGTGGCGTGGCCGCCCGCGCCGTCGCTGGCGCGCTGGCCTTCCAGCAGGTCGAGGGCGCCGTTCTCGCCGTGTAGCTGCTTGCAGTCGTGCAGGGCGTGTTCGATGCCATAACGGTGGAACAGGTCGCCGGACATGGCCAGCCCGGCCATGGATTGCGGAAAGCCGAGGTGGGTGTGCAGATCGGCGAAGCCGGTGACCGGGGTGTGGGGATCGACCGGGGTGTCCTCAGGTGGATAGAAATCGTCGGCCACCTGCGCATCCAGTGCGGCTTCGGGAAATTCCCGGCAGGCGTCGGCCGGCTGCGGTTCCAGCGCCAGCGCGTACTCGGTGCGCACCAGATCGCCGGTACCCTTGATCACCGGTCCACTCTGGCCCCGCAGCAGACGCAGGTTGTTGGCGGCGGACACCAGGGTGTACTGCTCGTCCACCTGCTTGTGCCCCACATACAGTGCCAGTTTGTGAATGCGCCATTCGGCCCGTTTCGATGCCACTGCGTCGCGGGTGACGTTGATCAGGCTGGTGCTGAGGAAGCGGCCGTCGCGGTCGTAGAGCAGGAAGCTGTCCAGCGCAGCGGGCTTGATGAAGAACGGTTCGGCGTCGGCCGGGTTGGGGCTGAACTGCCAGGCGCTGGCATTGCTGTTGGCGGGGGTGTCGGTGGCGGGGTCGGCAGTGGCGAGGTATTCAGCGGTGGCGAGGTTTTTCACCGTCACGCACTGCTGGGCCAGCTCATGGGCAGGGCCGGTGTCGACGGCGGACTTGCAGGCGGTGAGCAGCAGGACGGGCAGGAGCAGGACGAGCGCGCGCAGATTCCACATGGAGCAACCTTCCTTGTTGTTATTTTTATGGATGACGGCTGGTACTTCTGTGCCATATTGGTTTTAGGGCACTTTTCCAGGGGCGTCAAATCAGAAGAGTGTGACGCTGCGGTCACTGGCGACGGGCGTTGTCGCTGAATGCAAAGTAACCGTGCTACCATCCAGCCGCCCGCGCCATTCCGTGGGCAGATCCTGCTGATTCTGTGAGGTTTTCAATGGAGTTGATTACGCTGGCCATCGATTTCATCCTGCATGTGGACCAACACCTGCAGGCCATGATGAACGAGTACGGCACGCTGGTTTACCTGATCCTGTTTATCATCGTGTTCTGCGAAACCGGACTGGTGGTGACGCCGTTCCTGCCGGGGGATTCCCTGCTGTTTGCTGCCGGTGCGCTCACCGTGGGCACGGTGCTGGATGTGCACACGCTGGCGGCGCTGATGATCGTGGCGGCGGTGCTGGGTAACACGGTGAATTATGCGATCGGCCACTTCTTTGGCGAGCGCCTGTTCCGCAATCCCGACTCGAAAATCTTCCGCCAGGATTATCTGGCCAAGACCCACGCCTTTTACGAAAAGCACGGCGCGCTAACCGTGATTCTCACCCGCTTCATGCCCATCGTGCGCACCTTCGCGCCGTTCGTGGCGGGCATGAGCAGCATGTCGCACCGCAAGTTCATGACGCTGAATTTCATCGGCGCTTTCCTGTGGGTGGTCCTGTTCGTGTATGCCGGCCACTACTTTGGCAATCTGCCGGTGGTGCGCCAGAATTTCACCCTGCTGATGTTTGGCATTATTGTGGTGTCGGTGCTGCCAATGGTGATTGGCGCCGTGAAGGCGAAAATGAATCGCGCACCGGCCAGTAACTGAGAGACTGATTGTTGAAGTGAAGGAGAATTGTCATGCCGACCTATGATTACCGCTGCGAAGCCAACGGCCAGTTGTATGAAGTGAAGCATCCGATGGCGCTGACCGTGCGCACCTGGGGTGAACTGCGCGCCCTGGCCGGTGTGCAGGACGATTCGATTCCCGACGACGCGCCGGTGGCGAAAGTGCTGAACACCGGCGGCGTGGTGAAGAGTTCCTCCCTGAAAAATCCGGAGATGCCGTCGTCCTGCGGTTCCGGCGCCTGCGGCGGCGGTGGCTGCCCGTTCATGTAAATCCGGCTGGCACGGTTTCTGCCTGCGAGTGGTCATGCCTGCGTTCAGCGCAGGCAATTCGCGTTCTGGCCCCGTGCCGTGTCGGGTTTGCGACAGTTTTCCGGTGACTTTTGTCGACATGACTACGTCGGCATGGCAATGGTTCTGACTGTCCGCCTGCCGATTGTGCCCGAGCGTTTCCCGGCAACCTGAAACTGCTCCGGTCATGGAAATACTGAATCTGATCACGCCGCTGGAAGGCAACCTGAAAGCAGTCGTGCAACTGAGCCCGTTGCCGCAACCGTCCGATCACTGGTCGCTGGATGTGACTCTGTATTACGATGGCGCGCTGGCGGGCAAAACCGGTTTTATCCTGCGTGGCTATTCGCGCCAGGACGCCGAAACCATCGCCCGCACCATCAAGAGCAACGCCTTCCTGATGAAAGAAATCGATGAATATCTGTGGGGCGAAAGCGATTGAACACTTTCTGTTTTTGACGAGGGAAAATCACATGTACGTAGCCATGAACCGCTTCCGCATCGCGCGCGGACGGGAACAGGATTTCATTGCCATCTGGAAGAACCGCGACACCCATCTGCAGACGGTGCCGGGTTTCAAAACCTTCAATCTGTTGCAGGGCGCCAGCGATGATGAGTGCACGCTGTTTGCGTCCCATTCGATCTGGGAATCGGCCGAAGCCTTCATGAACTGGACCCGCTCGGAAGCGTTCCGCATGGCGCACGCCAATGCCGGCGATTCCAAGGGCATCTATCTGGGCCCGCCGAAATTCGAGGGCTTTGAAGCGGTGCTGTAAGCCGGATTTCACCCCGCGTACACAGAAGCCACGGTTGTCCTGCTCCGTGGCTTTTTTGTTGATCCCCGCCATGATCACCCGTGCCAAACAGGGCTATATTCTGTCCAGATCCGCAGTTGGCAGTCCGGATTTTTCCATGCACATTCAGTGCACAACGATATTCAAGGTGCCGCACATGCGTTATCGATCCCTGGTCCTGGCCGTCGCCCTGGGCCTTGTTCCTGCCACATATTCCTCCCTTTCCCGTGCCGAGTTGCAGACGCTCAACCTGCAACCACAAACCGTGCCCGTACTGCGCCAGTTCGACGGCCAGGTGGAAGCGCTCAATGCGGCCACAGTGTCGGGCCAGACCAGCGGCCGGGTGGCGGAAATTCACTTTGACGTGGGCGATGCGGTGCCTGCCGGTGCCACGATTCTGCGTCTGGTGAGTGAGGACCAGCAGGGTGGTCTGCAGCAGGCGCAGGCGGCGCTGGCGGATGCGCAGGCGGGCCTGAAGGTGGACCGGCTGGAACTGAAACGCATCGAGGAACTGTTTGCCAAGGGCGTGGTGTCGAAGGCGGAGCAGGAGCGGGCGCAGGGCCGCGTGACCAGCCGCGAGGCGCAGGTGAAAAATGCCGAGGGTGCATTGCGCCGTGCACAGCAGCAAATGGCCTACACCACGGTGCAGGCGCCCTTTGCCGGCGTGGTCAGCGAGCGGCATATCGAACTGGGTGAAGCGGTGGCACCGGGCACGCCACTGATGAGCGGTTTCGATCCGGAGCATCTGCGGGTGGTGGTGGATATTCCGCAAAGCATCGCCGCGCAGGTGCGCGCGCAGCCGCAGGCGCAGGTAAAAAACGGCAGCGGTGAAACCATCGTGCCGCAGCAGATTCTGGTGTATCCCGCCGCCCACGCGCAGAACGGCTCGGTGAAAGTGCGGCTGAATCTGCCGGAAGGCAATCACGGCCTGCTGCCGGGACAGTGGGTGAAAGTGGCGTTCGAACTGGGCGCGGAACAGCAGCTGCTGATTCCGCAAACAGCGGTGCTGCAGCGGTCGCAGGTGAGCGGCGTGTATGTGCAGACCGCGCAG
>CAZBII010000169.1:0-10035 GCA_964491665.1 uncultured Moraxellaceae bacterium | reverse complement strand
CGATTCGGGCCGCCCGCACACCACCATGCGCCGGCAGACACCGTAAAACAAGAACATCAGGAGTTCTGCGCCCCATGACCGAGACCACTGCAACCCGACTGAGTGAACTGCCCGGCACCGGCGTGGAAGACGCCCTGCAGGTCAACGAGGCCAGCACCCGCTGGGACGGCACCTTTGATGTGATCGTGGTGGGCCTGGGTGCCGCCGGCGTGTCCGCCGCCATCGAAGCGGCAGACCGTGGCGCCCGTGTTGCCTTCATCGACCGTTTCACCGGCGGCGGCACCACCAGCCGCAGCGGCAGCGTGCTGTATGCCGGCGGCGGCACGTCACTGCAGAAAAAACTCGGCGTGGAAGATGATCCCGGCGCCATGTTCCGCTACCTGCGCCACGAAGTGCAGGACGCCGTCACACCGGCCACCCTGCAGAAATTCTGCAACGACAGCCCCGCCAATTTCGATTTCGTCACGCAGAACGGCGTGCGCTATTCCGGCAAGCTGTTTGCCAAAAAAACCAGCTATCCCGTGCACGGCAACAGCCTGTATTTTTCCGGCAACGAACTGGCCCACGCCGAGGAAGCCAAACCGGCTCCACGCGGACATCTGGCGGATGGCATAAAGCGCTTCACCGCATTTGGCCCGGCGTTCGTGGCGCCGCTGATCAAAAGCGCGCTGAAAAAAGGGGTCACACCGATTCGCCAGACCTGCGTGAAGCGGCTGCTGACCAATGAACAGGGCAACGTGGTAGGCGTGGAAGCCAAACAGATTGCCGAAAACAGCTGGCCAGGGCTGCAGCACCGGTTCTGGTCGCTGCTCGCCAACTACGCGCAGATCTATTACGCGCCCGCCGCCAAAGGTCTGCGCGCGAAAGTGGAATTTCTGGAACGCCGCTTTTCCAAAACCGTGCGCTACCGGGCTACCGGCGGTGTGGTGCTGGCCACCGGCGGTTTCATCCTCAACAAGGACATGACCGAGAAATATCTGCCGAAATACCGCCGCGCCATGCGTCTGGGTACCACCAGCGACACCGGCTCCGGCATTGCACTGGGCGTGAGCGTGGGTGGCGTGGCGGAACGGCTGGGCACCGCCACCGCCTGGCGTTTCATCAATCCACCGGTGGACTGGCCGAAAGCGGCACTGGTGAATCTGCAGGGCAAGCGCTATGTGAATGAAGCACTGTACGGCGCCACCATCGGCACCACCATGATGGAGGAAAACAACGGTGAAGCCGTGTTGATTCTGGATGAACCGCTGTTCAATTCCAGCGTGGCCAACCTGAATCTGAAGAACGCCCGCTTCGTGACACTGCTGCAGGCGAAAACCGCCGTGCGCATCGCCAAGTCAGCGCCGACACTGGAAGCGCTGGCGCAGAAATGCAAGATCGATCCGGCGCAGCTGCAACAGACGGTGGAGCAATACAATCGCGCAGCGCGTGGCGAAACCAGCGACACATTCGGCAAAAAACGCGACGACATGCACGAACTGAAGCAGGGTCCGTTCTATGCCATCAACATGTCCGTCGGCAAGGGTGACATCACGTCCGTCATCACACTGGGCGGGTTGCGCGTGTGTGAAAACACTGGCGCCGTGGTAACGGCTGCCGGCGCGCCGGTGCCGGGTCTGTATGCCGCCGGCCGCGCCGCCATCGGCGTTGCATCCAACGCGTACGTGAGTGGCCTGTCGATTGCCGATGGCGTGTTTTCCGGACGACGCGCGGGCAACTCTGCCGCTGTCCGCGCCCGCCAACCGGCTGCCGCCACCGGCGAGAAGGCAACAAAGGCTGGCGCACAGAAGGCAGCCTCCACCGCATGATGCACAGACACGGCCGCACGGGAGTTTCACCATGAAATCCGCATTCATCACCGGCGCCGCCACCGGCATCGGCGAAGGCCTGGTCAACAAACTGCAAGCCGAAGGCTGGCGCGTATTTGCCGGTTTCCGCAGCGTGCCGCCGGAGCGCACCCACTGGCACAACAAGCCGAATGTGATTCCACTGCGCTGCGATGTCACCAGCGAGGATGACATCCAGCAGGCCGTGCGCCTGATCAGCAAAGCCACCGGCGGCACACTCGACCTGCTGATCAACAACGCCGGTTACGCCGGCAATTCCGGTGTGATCGAAGCGGCCAACATGCTGGATTACCGCAAAACATTCGAAGTGAATTTCTGGGGACCGCTGCAGGTGGCACAGGCCTGCATGCCGCTGCTGCGCAAGGCCAAAGGCCGCATCATCAACACCACGTCCGCCTCGGTCTATCTCACCATTCCCATGGGTTCGTCCTATCCGGTGGCCAAAACGGCGCTGAAAGCACTGAGCCATCACATGCGGCTGGAAATGGCGCCGTTTGGCGTGGAAGTAACTTCACTGGAACCGGGCGGCGTGGAAACACCGATGACGGCGCTGGGGGAAGACGTGGCCGCCGCGCAGTGGGCCTCGATTCCCACGCATCTGCGCAGCGAATATCGCCGCCATTTCTGTGATGGCGCCAGCGCCGTCAGCTCCAATTTCAAACTGTATGCGCCGGAAAAATTCGCCGATGCCGTTTACCGCAAGATCATCAGCACCCGCCGCCTGAAACCCAGCTACCTGATCGGCCCCGGTGCCGCCGCCCTGCCCTGGCTGCACCGCCTGCTGCCCACCCAGCAGGTACTGAACATCTGGAATCGCATGTTTTCCGCCAAAACCGGCTAGCATTACATTTATGCAATAAAATTGCATATTGATTGCATAATTGATAGCATCGACATGTCTTTACAGCCGTCTTTCAAAAACAACTCCTAGAAACGAAGCGCACTATGGATACGAGATACAGCCCGGAACAGACTGCCCTGCGCAAGGAACTGCGGGACTACTTCAGCAGCATCATGACACCGGAAAAGGTGTCGGCGTGCATCGGCAAGGAAGGTGGCCCCGTGTTTCGCGGCATCATCGAAAAGCTCGGTGCCGACAACATGCTCACCCTGGGCTGGCCGAAGGAATACGGCGGCAAGAATTACACAGCGGTGGAACAGCTGATCCTGTTCGAGGAAGCCTGGAAGACGCACACGCCGTTCCCGCTGATCACGCTCAATTCCGTGGCGCCGTCGATCATGGCCTATGGCACCGACGAGCAGAAGCAGTTCTTCCTGCCGAAAATTTCCGCCGGCAAGGCGATCTTCGCCATCGGCTACACCGAACCCGGCTCGGGCACCGATCTGGCGTCACTGAAAACCAAGGCGGAGTTCGACGGCACAAACTGGATCATCAACGGCACCAAGGTGTGGACCAGCGCCGGTCACGACTGCGAATACATCTGGCTGGCGGCACGCACCAGCAGCGACGGCAAGCGTCCGTCCGATGGCATCACGCTGTTCATCGTCGACGCGAAAGATCCCGGCTATTCCCACGCGCCGATTCACACTGTCGCCGGTGTCGACACCAACGTCACTTACTACAACAACGTGAAAGTTCCACCGGAACGCGTGGTGGGCAAGGTCAACGGCGGCTGGAAAGTCATTACCTCGCAGCTGAATCACGAGCGCGTGGTGCTGGCGGCGATGACAGTAATTGCCCGCAAGCAGTTTTCCTATGTGCTGAACCTGCTGGCGCAGAAAGATGCAGCTGGCCGCTGCCGCCTGGATGATCCGCTGGTGGCTGCAAAAGTCGGCGAGCTTTACGCGCGTCTGGAGTCGATGGAAGTGCTGAACCTGCGCAATGCCACCAAGGTGGATGAAGGCAAGATCGATGTGGCGCTGGCGTCCGGTGCGAAAGTGCTGAACACGCTGGAGCAGATCCGTGTGCTCCGCGGCCTGATGGAACTGGTGGGCGATGACGCCGCCGTGCTGTTCGAGAGTGAAGGTTCCATTTTCCACGGCCACCTGGAATACGATTACCGCGCCTCGCAGATCATGACGGTGGGCGGCGGTGTGCTGGAAGTCATGCGCTCGATGACCGCTTCGTTTGCGCTGGGCATGCCCAATACGATTGTGTGAGGAATTGCAGCCATGAATTTTGAATACAGCCAGGACCAGATTGCCATCAAGGATGTCGCGGACCGCATGTTCCGCGACCTGTGTGGCGACGAGCAGATCAAACAGATTTTCAAAAGCGACGCGCCGCTGCATGCGGAACTGTGGCAGCAGCTGGGCCAGAGCGGTTTGATTGCCGCGCCGCTGCCATCACAGTATGGCGGTTCCGACATGGGGCTGACCGAACTGTGCATGGTGATCGAGGCACAGGGCAATGCGGTGGCGCCGGTGCCACTGGTGGAAACTGCGGTGGAGTGCGCCATGCCGATCGCGCAGTTCGCCAGTGAAGAACTGAAGCGCCGCGTGTTGCCCGCCGTAGCGAGCGGCGAATCGATTCTGGCAGCGCTGCGTCCGTATTCAGGACTGCAGGCGCTGCAACCTCTCACTGCCACCGCAGGCAGTAACGGCTGGGTGCTCAACGGCAGCAGCGCGGTGGCGAGCTATGCGCCGCTGGCACAGGGCTTTCTGGTGACGGCACAGTTGCAGGGCGGTGGTCACTGGATTGGTTTCTGCGCGGCAAAAAATGCTGGCGTTAAAATTGTCCTGCAGAAAATCACCAGCGGCGAAAGCGCCGGTCAGGTACATTTCAACAACGTCAATATTGCGACTGCCGACACCATCGCGATGGGCGACGAAGCCGAGGCACTGCTGGAATGGCAGGCGCAGCGTGTCTACACCGCACAGGCAGCGCAGCAGGTCGGCGTGCTGCAGCAGGGACTCAAGCGTGCAGCGGATTATCTGAACCAGCGCACCCAGTTTGGCCGTTCGCTGTCGTCCTTCCAGGCGGTGGCGCAGCAGGCCGCCGACGCCTACATGGCGGTGGAAGCGCTGCGCGGTGTGTACTGGCGCGCGCTGGATGACATTGAGAAGAACGCAGACACCATTGCACTGTCGTCACGGGTGGCGAAATTCTGGATTGCTGAGGCCGGCCATGTGGCAGCGCACATTTTCCTGCACCTGCACGGCGGCATTGGTCAGGATCTGGATTATCCGCTGCACCGGTTCTTCACCTGGGCGAAGAAAAATGAGTTGCTGCACGGCACTGCCAATATGCAGTCTGCTGCATTGGGTGAGCTGATCCGCAGCAATCCTCAGGCAGTTGCCTGAGAAATAAAATCAAAAAATGTCACGCACAAAAAAGCCGGAGCTGCAAACTCCGGCTTTTTTGTGCGTGCAGACAATCGCTGAAAACGAATTACACCGGGGTACCGGTAAATTTCAGTTTCGCCATCGCCACTTTCAGAATGCCGGTCATCACATTGTTGGCATCCAGGGTCGCGGTATAAGTCAGTGTCAGCTTCATCGGCTTGGTGGTCTTGCTTTTCCAGGTCAGGGTTTCGCCGTCGTACTTGCCTTCCTCAATCGGCTGCTTGCCGTATTCCGCGCTGTCCATGAAACCGGTCAGAGTGGTGCCATCGGATTTCAGGGTCACCACACTTTTCTGTTCACCGGTGGGTGTTTTCACCACAAAGTTCCAGGAACAATCAACGGGTTTGGCGATAGTGGCGCTGGTCATGGGATTTCCTCCTGAGAATGTCATGCCTTTTTGTTTTAGCTTACAGCGTATACCTGACAACTATACCGATAAACCTGTACCTAAACCACCTGCAATTTGTGCATCAGCCGTGAAAAAACGTGTTGCTCTGCAGCCCGGCACGACCCATGCGGGTGTTGTTGATCGGATCGCCTTTATCCTCATAACCGAAGGAGATACCGAACAGCAATTTCATGCTGCTGTCGACGCCCAGCGTTTCACGAATGGCATCGGCGTGGAAACCCAGCGAAGTTTGCGGACAGCTGCCAATACCAAAAGCGGTCAGCCCAAGCATCAGGGATTGCGCATACATGCCGACATCGGCGGCTTCACGCAGACCGAACGCTTCCGGCAAAAACAGGAACGCACAATGCGGTGCGCCGAAGAAGGAATAATTGCGCATGAACACTTCCATGCGTTTCTGCTTTTCCTCACGGGTGACGCCCACCGCGTTGTACATCTGCTGCGCCGCGTCGTACTGGCGTTCCTTGTACACGCCGTCATATTTGCCGCTGTAAGGGTAATCCAGCGTCATCTTGCCCTGCATGGTGTTGGCGGGCAGCAGCTGGCGCAGTTTTTCCAGCGTGGCGCCGCTGGCTACATGGGTAATCCAGGGCTGGGTGTTGCAGTTGGAAGGCGTACGCTGCGCAAGAGCGAATATTTTTTCGATGGTAGCCTGCGCTACCGGTTGTGGCAGAAAGCCGCGCACGGAGCGGCGATCGTTGATGATGGATTCAAAACTGGAAGCAAGATTCTCTGTCGTCATGTCTGCAAAAGCCTTTCAGCAAATAGTTTCCAAAAAAGATCAGATGGAAACGCGCAGAAACCGGTAACGGCCGTCCAGCAGGCGGCGCTCCACCCGGCCCAGCGCCAACAGGCGATGCAGGTGGGCGACACATTCCCCCACGGCGAGAAAATTCTGGAATACCGTCATTTCGCGGCCGAACAGCAGGTCAGTCAGTTGCTGCGCGTCGCGCTCACTATCACAGAGTGCCTCGATCTTGTCGAGCCGTTCCTCGTGGTGAGCAATCACGTCCAGCAGGCGCTGGTGCAGGCCGCGAAAGGGCAGCTGATGCGCCGGTAGCACCAGTACGGAATCCGGTACCCGGCGCGCCATCTTGACGTGGGCGTCGTACCAGTCCGCCAGCGGGTCGGCGTAAGGCTCAGTGGGCTGCACGCTGACATTGGAGGTGATTTTCGGCAGCACCTGGTCGCCGGAAATCAGGATGTCCAGATCGCGACTGTAGAGGCAGACGTGCTCCGGCGCATGACCGCGCGTGGTGATGGCTTCCCACTCATGCTCGCCGATACGCAGACGCTGGCCGTCGCGCAGGCGGTGATAACTGGCGGGCATTTCCGTTACCACATGATTGTAATCACTGTTGTTGAAGAGGGACTGCTGATGATCCTTGCTGATGCCGGCGCGATCGAAATACTGCTCCACTTCCCAGCCGGACTGACGCGCAGTCGCCGCATTGAAAGTGCGGGTGTAAAAATATTCCACTTCGGACATGAACAGCGGCAGGTGGAATTCATCGCACAGCCAGCCGGCCAGACCGATGTGATCGGGATGATGATGGGTGCCGATGACGCGGGTCAGCGGCGCGCCCTGCAACTCTGCTTCGATTACATCGAGCCACTGCTGGCGGGCGGCGGAGCTGTTCATGCCGGTATCCACCACACACCAGCCGTCGCCATCCCGCAGCAGGTAGCAGTTGATATGGTTGAGCGACATGGGCAGCGGCGAGCGCAACCATTTCACATCCTCGTGAATGGAAATGGCGTTGCCCTTGCCCGGCGCGTCCGGAAACGGAAATTGCAGTGTCATGCTCACATGCGCTTGGCGACTTCGCCGTACATGACTTCCGTGGTGCCACCACCGATGGTCAGTACGCGGGCATCGCGCGACATGCGTTCAATGATGCTTTCCTGCATGAAGCCCATGCCGCCATGCAGCTGCACGCAGTCATACATCACTTCATTCGTCATCTCGCAGGCGCTGGCCTTGAGCATCGACACTTCCTTGATGCAGTCCACGCCCTGGGCATCCAGCCAGGCCACGTAGTAGCAGTAATTGCGCGCCATATCGATCTGCGTCTGCAGGCGCGCCAGCTTGTCACGCACCACATCCTTGCTGAACAGCGGCGCGCCGAACGCATGGCGCTGTTTGACGTTTTCCACGGTGATATCCAGTGCCTTCTGTGCTTCGCCAATGCCCATCGCCGCCAGCATGATGCGTTCGTGCTGGAAATTTTTCATCACGGCGTAGAAGCCCCGGTTTTCTTCACCGAGCAGATTGGCAGCGGGTACACGCACATTATCAAAGAACAGTTCGGCGGTGTCGGAGCTGCGCCAGCCGTGTTTTTTCAGCGAACGGCCAACGCTGAAGCCAGGCGTGCCTTTTTCCACAATGAACATGGAAATGCCACGGGAGCCTTTCGCGGACGGATCGGTTTTGGCGGCAACGAAATAGAGGTCACCGTAAACGCCGTTGGTGATGAAAATCTTGCTGCCGTTGATGATCCAGTCGTCGCCATCGCGCACGGCGCGGGACTTGATACCGGCCACGTCGGAACCAGCGGCGGGCTCAGTCACGCACACTGCCGTGATTTTTTTGCCGGCGATAATGTCCGGCAGATATTTCTGCTTCTGCGCCGCGTTGCCGGCATTGGCCAGATGCGGCGATGCCATGTTGGTGTGTACCAGCACGGTGATGGTGACGCCGGCGAAGGTGGAGCGGCCCAGCTCCTCGGCCAGCACCACCGCAGCGCGCACATCCATGCCGCTGCCGCCGTATTTTTCCTCGTGCATCAGTCCGAGGAAGCCGAGGTCGCCCATTTTGCGGAGCAGTTCGCGTGGCACGCAACCGTCCGCTTCCCACGACTCGCCATTGGGTACGATTTCCTGCTCGACGAAGCGGCGGACCTGTTCCCGCAGCATGTTGTGTTCATCGGTGAAGTAGGGATTCAGCATGTTGGACCTCGTGTTATTGCGCCGGCTCGATCTCGATCAGCAGGCTGCCGTCTTCCACCTTGTCACCGGCCGCCACCAGCACCTGCTTGACAGTACCGCTCGCCGGACAGGGCATGTTGTGGATCAGTTTCATCGCTTCCATCACCACGGCGGTGGCGCCTTCTTCCACCACGTCACCCACCTGCACCAGCACATCGGTGATCAGGCCCGGCATGCGCGAGCGAATCACGTTTCCGGCATTTTTGGTGGCAGCGGCCTGACCCAGCATGGCTTCTTCCAGGCCGATGAACCGGTAGGCACGACGCAGGCGCGGCGAGCTGATCGACACCTGTTTTTCCGCGATGGCGATATCGAGGGAACGGCGCGTGCCATCCAGTTCCACCTGCCACTGCGCGCTGGCAGCAGATTGCGCCGGACGATACAGCTGAATGGAAAAGTGTGCGGACACCGCCGCTGTGTCCTTGGTGGCCGGCTCCACCACCTGCACATCGAATTTGCCCTGCCGGCCCTGCACACGCACTTCGCGCAGACCGTTGTTCGTTTGCAGCCACAGGCGCGCCACCGCCGGCGTGCCTGCATTCGCGGTCAGACGCCAGCCACCCAGTTTCTGCCAGGGCGTGCCGGCATGTGCCGCGTCGTGACGGTTTTCCTGTTCCAGCGCAAAGGCAGCGGCCGCAATCGCCGTGTGCATCTGCTCGCCCCAGGGCTGCCAGCCTTGCGGAAATTCCTTCGCAATATATTGCGTGGTGAGTTCCTGATGGAACGCCGGACGGGTAATCAGGCTGGTGAGAAATTCCTGATTCGTTTTCACGCCGCCGATAGCGAAATTGTTCAGGCCGTGCAACAGACGTTGCGACGCCAGTCCACGCGTATCGCCGAACGCAATCACTTTCGCCAGCATGGAATCGTAGAACGGTGTGATCTCGGAGCCCTGCTGCACGCCACTGTCGATGCGCAGGCCATCCGCCACCGGTTCGCGATACAGCTGGATGGTGCCGATTTCCGGCATGTAATTATTGGCGGGATCTTCCGCATTCACCCGCGCTTCAATCGCGTGGCCCTGCGTGTGCAGATCCTGCTGGCTGAATGCCAGCGCCTCGCCATTGGCGACGCGAATCTGCCACTCCACCAGGTCCAGCCCGGTGACCAGCTCGGTGGTCGGATGCTCCACCTGCAGGCGCGTGTTCATTTCCAGGAAATAGGCTTGCTGGCTGTCGGCATCGAAAATGAATTCGACGGTGCCGGCACCGCGATAACCCAAATGCTGGCCCAGCCGCACCGCGCAGTCGAACAGGCTCTGGCGCACTGTCATGTCCAGATGACTGACCGGCGCTTCCTCGATAACTTTCTGATAATTGCGCTGGATCGAGCATTCGCGGTCGAACAGGTGCACCACATTGCCGTGGGTGTCGCCCAGCAGCTGCACTTCGATATGACGCGGCCGCACCAGATATTTTTCCAGCAGCACGCGATCATCGCCGAACGCATTCAGGGCTTCCTGCCGTGCCAGCGTCAGTGCTTCAC
>CAZBII010000168.1:0-10247 GCA_964491665.1 uncultured Moraxellaceae bacterium | reverse complement strand
CACTGACTTGGCCAAGTATCAGCAGCAGGTTGACAAGAGCACCCGAAAAACCGGCGCATTGATGCGCTCTATTGGGCAGGTGGCTCGCGGTGCTCGCGGGCTGGGTGCCGGGGTAGTGGCTGGTCTGGGTGTGGGTGGTGCAGTCGGTGTGGCGGGCGGAATCAATTACGTGGCAAAAACCCAGCGCGACTTCACCCGACTGGCTGTCAGTGCCGACGCATCAGACTCCCAGATCGCAGCACTGAAAGAGCAGATCTATTCCATTTCCAAGCGCGATGACGTGGCGATCGAGCCAGAAGCATTGATGGCGGCGGTATCTCAGGTCATGGAGAAGACCGGTGATTTTCAACTGGCTACCGGCAACCTGGAAGCCATGGCTCGCACAATTTCCGCCACTGGAGCGCAGGGCGAGTACGTCGGCTCAATGGTGGCCGATGTGAACACCAAAATGGGCCTGAAAACATCTCAGGAAATTCTGGCCGCGCTGGATACGCTGGTGCTGCAAGGCAAGCAGGGTGCCTTCACGCTTGCCAGTCTGGCGACACAGGGTGACCGGGTTTTTTCTGCTTACGGCAAATCAGGCGGCAGGAAAGGCTTTGCCGCGGTGCAGGAAATGGGCGCGCTGCTGCAGCTGGGACGCACCGCCACTGGCAGCCCGGAACAAGCTGCCACCGCATTGGAGAACATGATCACCGAACTCAGCCAGAATTCTGGCGACCTCGGAAAAATGGGCATCCGCGTCTTTGATGACAAGTTCGCGCCCGGGACGGTGATGCGCTCCATTCCGCTCATCATGCAGGAAATCATGCAGAAAACCGGCGGCGACAATCGCAAGCTGACCGATCTGTTCGGCGCTGAATCTATCCGTCTGATGAATGCACTCAAGGACCAGTCCGGTCAGGAGCTCATGGCCAGGCTGAGCACCGTTCGCGGTGATGGTTCTGCGTTGGCGGCCGATTCAGCGCGCGTTGCTGGCGACGCCATGGGCAAGATGACCATCGCCATGACTGAAGCAAAGCAAGAGGCCGACAGGGCGATGCTGAAGCACGTGCAAACCATTGCTGGCGGCGTGAAGAGCGTGGCCCGCAACCTGGACACCATTGCCGATTTCGTGAATGACCAGCTCTGGTTTTTTGATGAAGCACGCCGCGAAAAAATGGCCAACAAGTGGCGGGGAATCTTAATGCCAGGCGCAGTCACACAACCCGCACCGCAGAACACGGACGACTGATATGGCATTGCTGGATCTGATTTTCAGCAGCGTTTCATCCTCCAAGGTCCAGCCGTTAGGACTGGTGGCGCTGGGTAAATTCCAGTTTGGCGTCGACAGCATTCCGTATCAAACCATTGACCAGGATACGCCGTATGAATGGGCCGACGTTCCATTGATTGGCGGTGATCCTGCGCTGCAGTTCATTGGCAAGGGCGTTGTCACCATCTCGATGGGGGGCGTGTTTTATCCGGAATTACGCGGCGGCTATGCGCAGATGCCAGCGCTGAAAGCGGAGGCCGAGAAGGGCAAACCTTTGTCGATGGTGGATGGCAGAGGTAACAGTCTGGGCCAGTGGGTCATTGCGGGCATCAGCGAAACGCACGACAAACACAGCGGTGACGGATTGCCGCGCCGCATTGATTTCACAATCACCCTGAAACGCTACAAGAGATAAATCATGACGCTGCAGACCGTAGAAATTACTGAACAGTTCGGCGACGGGTCAGGTCCATTGGCCAACGTGCTGGTGACAGCGGAGCTGATTGTGCCGGGACAAAACGCCACGGGGCCCGGCCCGCAGAAGTTCAGCGCCCGCACCGATGGCGACGGTGAACTGGTATTGCCCGTGTGGCCCAACACCGCCGGGATGGTGAACACCTGGTATGTGTTCAATGCGTGGCATCCAAACACCGGCGACAAGCTGCTGGACAACGTGCGGGGAGTGGTCCCCGGCTATTCGGTGACGCTGAGCGACATCCTGAGCCGCAATCCAAACCCCGTTGCACGCGCCGTCAACGCGGCTGAAGCGAGCCGGACGGCCAACGCGTACCAGGTCGCGCTGGATCTGGTGGTGGACATGCCGGAAAGCTATTCCAGGCGAGTGATGCTGGCAAAGCTGGCGGTTGTGAATCTGCGGATTTGGCCGTACAGCGGGCAGAAGCTACAGGCGGCTGAAAGCGCCGTTGCGCTGCTTGCCGCAGGCGCTACTCGCACAGACCTGCAGGCGCAGATTGATGAGTTTGCGCCTTTTGTGGACGCCTATGTGGCAGCTACAGCAGCAGCGCATTCACACAGCCTGGCAGAAAAGAACTTGGCGCAGGCTGCCCTTAATGCAGCTCCCTACGGTGAGGAGTTCGATGCGGCGCGAGCGAACGTTCAGGCGCTGATTGAATCCACGGTTGTTACCGCGCGTTTTTCCTCCACGCCACTGATGTCTGATCAGGGCGACATTTCAGAGTTGATCGCTGGCGCCCACCCGTTCCTATCGTCGGACGGCCTGGCTGTCCGCAATCCTGGTCAGAATGTTTTCGGATTCGTGAGCGACACCGCTGTGCAGCCAGGATCGGGATGGCATGTGGTGGAGTTCGATATCGAGGATGGCTATTCGCTGGAGTCTTTCGTTGGGGTGGGCGATATCACTTCGATCACTCAGGCTGTCGCCGGTTCGTTTGGCGCTGGCGCGGTTTTCGTCGGTTTTGATATTCGGTAATACCAGGAGATATTGATGCTGCAATCGCGAACAGTCTCACTGGCAAAAGGCGGGGACAACGCGTTCCGCATGTCGGACCCTGCTGGAGCTTTTCACCGTGCCACGCTGATGTCCTCAACCATCGCCCCTGTGGTGTCCTGCGTAACAGCGCAGGACACGATGCCGGCGTTGGGTGCCCTGGTTGGCATCACGTTCTCATCCACTCAGCCGGGTGCGTGGGACGTGGCCTACGGGCCGGATGATGCGTTTCCGGTGCCTGCTATCGACGGTCTGTCCTGCACGATCTATTTCACGCCGTCGCTGGTGCGCGCGCCGCGCAGTGTGTATGTGTCGGCGGTGTGCTCCAACAATGGGGGCGCATCCTATTCGCACTGCCGTGTGCACCCAGGCATGCGCGGGGTGCTGAAAGTGGGCAGTGGTGCGGGATGGGATTATGCCGACCTCCGCGCGGCGATCGCGGCGGCGGGCGGTCTGGGCGGGTATGCTTTTGTTATTAAAAACCAGACGATTCTGGCAGCCAACGATGCGATGCATCTGTATCGCTCTGGCTATACGGCATCGCAACCGAATCTCCCCCCGTCAGGGGAATACACCGTCAACACCGCTGGGCTTGACCCTGTGTACACCCCGGTTCGGTTGACCACGGTTATGGCGGAGACTCCATTTGGCGTGGATTTTGACGGGCAGGGTACACGCCAGCGCGGTATCGATTTGTGGGGCGGCACGAACCTGGAATCATACGAGCGCACCACCATGGGTTGGAGCACGTCAGGTAACGTCCCCGCAGTGAACTGCCGGATGATCCATTTGCTGGGGTTCGTAGCGCGCCGGCACACCGATTCAAATATCCACCTATACCACGTGGATCATATTCACCTGGAATGCTGTCTTGGCTTCGACGCCAATCAGGATGGGCAACCCATTCGGGCGGCCAACAGCACCGACATTTTATTTGAGAACTGTTGGGCATTCGGCCGCGGCCGATACAAAATCGGGTACTACCAGTGCAAACGGGTTCAATCGCGCCGGCAATTTATGCGCGTCGATCAGATTACGTCTGCTGCATCGCTCACACCACAAGGGCGCCTGGTTGAGTATCACATCGTCGATGGCAACGCCCAGAATATTGTGGAATTCGATTGCGACCAGGACGAGTTCTGGAATACGACGTTTCAGGACTCCGGGATGCTTACGTGTGCGCATACTGACTTCTGGGACTACGGCAGTAACCTGCGGCACCGTCATTTTATGTCCGTGAACTCCAAGCTGGAGCTGGTACAGAACGACGCGCGGGGCGCCGGAGTCTCAAATGATCGCACGGACTATGTGTTCAAGGATTTCACCAGCTGGCGATGCAAGCCTACGGCGGCGGGGGGCATCATGGCTGATGGACCCAGCGTCATGGAGCGGTTCACCGTTTTCCGGCAGGACAATCGAACCGGTCTGTATTGCATGTTCAACTACCGTAAAAAGCAGACCCTGAAAAAATCCTGCATCTACAAATTCGGTTACATTGAAAACACCAATACGCCCACCGGCGTCGGGCACCTGATTTATTCCGAGAACAACACTACCCCGGTGGCGGTTGAGGATTCGCAGATTTTCGACACGGGCGCCGCTGGTGAGCGTCACGGGTTCGAAACCGGCACCAGTATCACAATGACCAACGTGGATAAAACCACGGACCCGACAACGAAAGGGTTGCGGTATCCGGGGCGAATGACGCCTGGTTCTGATAACGATGTGAATGGGGTTGGGGCAAACGGATTCTGGCGCGCTGAGGGGATTGCAGGCACCTTTTTCGGTGAGACTGGGTATCTGACCGAAACGACGGTGAACTGGATGGGCCGTTCGCTGCACGCGTTGGTTATGCCGTTCTTCCGTTCCTACACCTACACCGGCCCGCGACGCTCCGGGGGCACTGGTACTCTACTCGGGGACCGTGGCGCCGCTCGCGCGAACACGTCGCTCCCCGACTACATAAAGTCTGATCTACACCGCATCGTCCCGTTCCCTGATCCGCCTGTCTGCGTAAAAAACGGAGGTGTCCTGCATGTCAACGTCCCACCATTTGCGCCAGTCATTCAGGCCGGCCTGACTCGCATTGATGTCTACATTGACGGATCAGTCGCACAACAGTTGGCGCCGGATGAACATGCAGCGCTATTTGCCGGATTGATCACCGGCCGAACCTACCGGATTTACACCGTGGCCGTGCACTCGACGCTGGGTACCAGCGACCGTTCCGACATTGTTGAGGTGGTAATGTAATGGCCAGAATTGACGTAGCAGCGACCGGTGATGATGGGTATTACGTCGGCAGCACGCTGACCAATACCAGCTGCAACTGGAGCAGCGCCGATAATGCGATCGGTTTTATTTTCATCCGCAATGTTGCGATCGAGCGCGGCGCAACGGTGCTGGGTGCGGTTTTGGATTACCGCGTCATTCAGATTTTTAATCAGCCGCGATTCCGTTTGCGCGGAATCTATGCGGGCGACGCGCCAGCGGTGTCAGCTGCTGCATTGGCGGCCGCACCGAAAACGTCCGCAGTCGTCATATCCGATTACGCAGCCGCAGGCGTTGGGTCGCACGGCGCGGGTTGGCAAACCATCAACGCCTACGCGTCAACGCTGGCAGTCGGTGCATTCGACGTCACCGAGATGCTGCAGGAGATCGTGAATCATCCTGACTGGGTGTCGGGCAATGATGTCGCGTTCATCGTTGAGGACAACGACTCAGGCATGTACCTGCTCGCGCAGATCAACGACCTGTCGGTGAATCCTGCGTACCCGATATTCCTGGAATATACCGTCTCGGAGGCACCCACTATCACTGGCTGCACTCCGCTGGTGGCGGGGCAGGTTGCAACCGTCACGGGACTTAATATCGGCGCCACCACGGGTGTGCAGCTGATTCACGCCGCCGGCATCACGCAAGCACAGACGCTGGGAACTGTTGCATCTGGCACTGTCGAATTCACCGTGGTGGAGGGGCAGTTGCCGCCTCTGGGGCCGGTGACCGTCAAACTGACGGGCGGCACAGCCGATGCGACGTTCACAGGGCAGATGGCACCGGTTGCAGGACGGAGCGCCGTGAAAATTACGGCGCCGGATCTGAGCCAGGCGTCGGTGGGTTATGGCGCTGCGCCGGCCCTGGCCGTCGATCAAATCATCGAATGGAACCACGCCGATGAATGGACAATCAACGAATCTGGCGTTGCATTCAGCATACCGAACCCCACCAGTAATGTCCTGACGCTGCGGCGGTGGCTGCCTACGGTCCCGGGTTATGACACCGGCGGGTCTGGTGCGGGGAACCAGTATTTCACAGTGACCATCGCCGACAGTGGGGCCGCAAATTTGCCCCCCACTTTTACCTGCGCCAACAGCATCACGGTTGGGCGGGGGCAATCAGCGTCATTCCAATTCACCACGTTTGATCTGAACGGCGATCCACTCACTGTAACAATGGTTTCCAACCCGCACGCGTGGGCGGTGTTCGACGGGGTAGACACGCTCACAATCAATGTCCCGCCCGATCAGCTGGTGAACCCGTACCCTATCACCGCGCGTGTTTCTGACGGTGAGTTGTATACCGATCTGACGTTCACAATCAATGTAACGGACGTGGCAAAACCAGTGATCAATCTGCTGGGTCCGGCTTCCATGGTGGTGAATATCGGATCTGATTTCACCGACCCTGGCTATGTAATGACGGATGACGTGGAGGGCGTAATTACTGGGCGCGTCAATGTTGAGGGGGCGGTGAATACTGCGGCTGCAGGTGTCTACACGCTCACCTACACCGGTGACGATTCCAGCGGGAATCAGGCAGATCCTGTCACTCGTACGGTGCGCGTCAATCGCGCACCGACTTTCACCAGTGCAGCCTCCGTTGCGGCCAACGACTGGAGCACGGTTACCCACACGCTGGTGACAGATGACGAGGATCAAGCCGGTCAGATTTTCAGTCTGCAAGGCACGGTGCCTGCGGGTGTGAGTCTGAGTGGTAACCAGCTTTCTTTTGCTGGGCAGACGCGTGGGAATTTCACTATTGTTGTTCGCGCGACGGACTCCACAGGGCTCTACACAGATCAGAGTATTGAGGTTACTGTCAACGGCCGCCCGGTCATGTTCGGGCCGAATGTGCTGACCGTTTCTGAAGGCGTCTTCAACCCCATCACACTGGAGTTTAAAGACCCTGAAGGCGCTCCCATCACCCTGACCGGTCTGGACATGGACGGCAGCGGCCTGGTGTTTAACCCGGTGGCGGGTGAGCAAACTACGTCGAACGGTCAGGTCTACACAGGCCAGCTGATTGGCGGGCTGATCGCGGCCGGAACCTACGATCTCAGATTCCGTGCGGCAACTGCATCCAGTGGTAGCACCGACTTCACCATCACCCTGGAAGTGGAAGCGGTTAGCATCGATCTGCCGCCGGAAGTCAGCGCCGATTACAGCGCCCAGATCGCCACAATTGGCGCTCACTTCGAATTCGACGCCAGCGAGAACTTCACCAGCCCCGACAACGACGCGGTGACGTACAGCGCCGCAGGCCTTCCACCCGGGCTGTCGATCGATACAGCCACCGGCATGGTGTCAGGCTGGCCCAGCGAGGCAGGCCCGTTCGATGTCACAATCTACTGCGCCGATCCAGATCTACCGATCAACCAGCGCGTCAGCGCGCTGCTGCCTATCCTGGTGCAGCCAGCTGCGACTGGTCCGGCGCCGGCATTCAGCACAGTTGACATCCTGCCGGTTACCCGTGGCCAGGTCACTGCACTGACGATCACCGTCAGCAACGCAGCCAGCGTGGTCATGCTCACCGAACGGGCGGACAGCGGTTTCGATCCCTACACCCGCCAGCTCACCATCAATGCGGCCGAACTGGGCGCCTTCGACATCGTGTTCCGTGCCACCAACAGCAGTGGCAGCACCGAACACACAATCACTGTCATCAGCACCGAGGAAATCGACGTGACACAAATCAGCGGCAATGTCGCCATCGCGGTGGACTATCGCAACCTCACAAATCCCCGCTGCTACGTGGTGCGCGACGGCAACGTCATCCACGCCAAGCAGCTCACCACCAGTGCACCGTTGCATTTCTTCGTCCGGCACGCGTGGGAGGGCATGCGTACCTGGTTTGCCCGCGCCAACGTCGGCCAGGACGCCACCAACGCCCCTATGCGCAGCAACCTGGAAAAAGCCATGGCGTGGCAAGGCATCAACCCTGTGCAGCTCCGGAAGGGCTGGGGAGCTGTCCACAACGCCCCAGCGCTGGAAGATCTGGCCGTCATCACCTTCCAGATCAGCGGGACAGCCGCCGTTGGGCGCGCCGTGGAAATCACAGCCACCTGCACCGATGCCAACGGCAACGACCAGTCCGCGCATCTGCGCTGGTTCAACCATGGCGAATCCTGGAACCTGCCGGCAGCATTCGGCACCGGTGCTGCCTACTCATTCACGCCGCGCGCGCTGGGTTATTACCCGATCACTGTGGAATATATCGATCCTCATGGACGCAGCATTCAGCGCAAGCTGTCGGTGATGGTGAACGGCGAGCCGCCCGTGTTCGGCGTGCAGCAGTGGGATGACGTGTTCAGCCATCCGGCAGTGGCCGACATCGATGGCAACCAGATCCGGTTTGGAACGGCCACGCCTGCAGGCCTGATGGGTGTCGTGAATCAGGGTTTATGGGGTGATTACGAATATTTCGAGCTCACCCTGTTGCAGACCGACAACGCAGGGGAATTCGGATTCGGTCTTACCACGGCGCTGAACGGGCAGGTGGCCGGTGGCCGCCAGAATGTTGAGTTGCTGTCCGATGGCGCTGGCACGCTGGCAGTGCACACGCAAGGAGCAGCCAGCGACACGGTCACCGTTCGGGTGAATGGTGCCCAGCTGGCCCGCCAGATCGAAGACCTGGAATTCGCCATCGATGGCGCGAATGCTGCCACCAAAACGCTGGGCTTCGCAGTGGATTACCGCGACAAAACCAAGGAGCCGCTGGTGCACCTGATTGGTTACGACCAGGCTGCCGCCGCCCCGGCATTGCTGGCCAGTGTGCGTCTGGCCAATGCCCACGGCCCCGTGCATCCCATGGCCTACTGCGTGGATGCCGGCGGCACCGCACCAGGTGCATTTGATGTGAGCTTCAACGGTGGCGCCGACGCCTTCGTGTACAACCCGGAGCTGATCCTGATGGCGGCTAACGTCGACACCGTTGGCATGAAAACTGGCTGGGGGGCGGATGGAATATAAAACCCGAGACGGGGACATGGTCGACCGGATCTGCCACCAGTATTACGGTGACAGGCCCGGTGCCACTGAAGCCGTGCTGGAAGCCAACCTGAAAGTGAGCGGGAAATCGCTGGCAGAATGGGGCCCTGTGCTACCCGCTGGGTTGGTGATCAATCTGCCGGATCTGCCGGCAGCCGCGAAAGCGGCGACCGTCCAGCTGTGGGACTGATATGCGCCCGGATTTTGTTATCAAGACCCCCGCCCAGGATCTGACGGCCGCAATCAAGCAGCGCCTGGTGTCGCTGTCAGTGGTTGATGAGCGGGGTGTGGCTGCAGACACCCTGTCCCTCACCATCGACAACTCAGGCCCCAGCTTTGCCTTTCCTGATCGCGGTACCGACCTGACGCTGTATCTGGGCTATGAAGGCAATTTGCAGTACTTCGGCCAGTATTCCGTGGACGATATCAACCTGACATTCCCGGTCAGCCAGTTGGCGATCCGCGCCACAGGATCACGGCAGCGCGCGTCCTACTTCCGGGTGAAGCGGACTGTGGCCTATCACGACACGAATCTGCTGCAGATCGTGGAAGAGGTGGCAGCGCGCAGCGGCTTCGAATCCCGCGTCAGCGCGTCATTCTCTCAGTTCACCCTGAAGAGCATTGTGCAGCGCAACCAGTCGGATTCTGACTTCATGGTGCGCCTCATGCAGCGCTATGGAGTGGTGATCAAGGCCGTGGACGGCAAACTGATCGGCCTGCCCGGTGGCAATGGAACCACTGTCAGTGGTGCTGCAGTTCCTCCGCTGGATCTGCATATCTCGCAGATCACCAGCGGCAGCTGCAACCTGACCGGGCGCCGGCAATACACTGCGGTGCGCGCCAGTTATCACGATTGGGATGCGGCTACCACTGTGTGGGTGCGCGAAGGCGCCAGCAAAGGGAAAGTGCTAGAACTCGACGACAAATACAGCTCAGAAGAAGAGGCGAGGCAAGCTGCAAAAAGCAAGCTGGAAGAGGTGCAGCGGCGCCACTACACACTGAGTTTGGAGATGCCAGGGAACGCGGAAATAAGGTTTGATCGAACCATCAATTTCAGCGGTCACAGTGACAGTCGTGTTGCAGGTTTGTGGCGTGTACAACGTGCTGAGCATGCACTGAATGCATCAGGGTACATAACGCAGTGTGAATGCATCCAGCCACGGAAAAACGCGCCTGTTTTGCTGGCATGACGGCATTTGCGGGATGCTGATCTATGTACCAGACTGATCCGCTCACACTTTGTTTTTTATTCGTGAGGGGA
>CAZBII010000167.1:0-10283 GCA_964491665.1 uncultured Moraxellaceae bacterium | reverse complement strand
TCTGGGTGGCGGTGCGCACCACGCCGGATTCCAGCAGCGGCCGCATGTGTTTCTTGATCAGCTGCTTGGTGCGGTCGGAGCGCGGGCCGGTGAGAATCTCGGTCATGATGTGGCGGATCGACAGCATCTCCATGGTGGTGAGGCGGGCGAAATGATCGGCCACTTCGTCCTGGCGCTTGAGGAACACGCCCTGGAACTCGAATGGCCAGATCTTTACCGGATTGAGCGGGCGGAACACCATCGTCAGCGCCAGCCAGTTGGTAGCGGCACCCAGCACGGCGGCGTACAGGGGCAGACCCCAATGCCAGGGGAAGAAGTACCACAGGATCATCTGGATCACGCCGAAGCCCAGACCGATCCAGAACGACGAGTTCACCACGAAGCGGATTTCCTTGCCGCCCACTTCCTTGAACACCCGCACCATCATGCCTTTGTCGGATTCCAGCTGGCGGATGACCATGTCCTTGATGTCCACCAGTTCATTGATGTTGGCGCTCATGGCCTGCACCAGATTGTCCATGATGGCGGGGATCTGGCGGCGCATGCGGGAATAGACCTGGTTCTTCACCACGTTGGGCAGGTTTTCCCACAGCACGGCGTTGCGTTCCGCCATGATTTCGTCGGTGAGATCTTCAATACGTGACAGAACGGCGCGGGAGACGTGCTCGGCAATGCGCTCCGGCTCCATTTCGCGGAAGACTTCGTCCAGCGATCCCAGTTTGACCAGGGTTTTGTCCACCACGATGCCGGCCATCTTGCGGGTCTTGCGGGGAATCACGCCCTGCCAGCCCAGAAAGAGGGGTTTGTAGCCGATGAATTCCAGCGGATAGAACACCAGCTGCATCGCCATCCAGACGTGCACCCAGGTGACAACAGCGGCAACGATGGGAATGCAAACGAAGCCCCAGAAATCAGGGCGCGCGGCAATGCTTTGCCAGAACTCCATTATGTCCATGTTTGGTCTGCGTTTTTTTCTTGTGTGTTGGGAAATGCGTGCTGCGGGCGGAACAGCCCGGCAGGGACGTCTCGGCCGGTGGCTAGCATGATTTAGGCGGCCTATAAGTGCAATGGGCTGGGCGTACTTTTCCCGCCGATTTTTGTCGCGAAATATGGCGGTGCGTCAGCCCCGTTCCAGCTGCCGGTATTGCCGGGGCGACACGCCGGTGACCTTGCGGAACAAACGGGAAAAGTAATGGGCGTCGTCATAGCCGAGACTGGCGGCAACGCTGCTGACGGGCTGCGCTGACACGTCCAGCAGATAGCAGGCGCGCTCGATTTTCAGGTGAATGAAATGCTGGATGGGTGAATAGCCGGTCAGGGCCTTGTAGCGCTTGCAGAAGTGGTACTTGGACAGGTGGGCGCGGGCGGCCAGGGTGTCCAGGTCCAGTTCGCCGTGCAGGTTCTCCTCCATCACGGACTGAATGCTGTCGAGATCGAGGAAGTGGCCGGTCTGGCGCACCTGGCGGGTGGTGAGCAGGGCCAGATAGGTGAGCGTCTGCCTGAGCACCTGTGCGGCATGGATGAAGGTGTCCATGCTGTAGCCGGTCTGGCGCACGCTGAGCAGGGCGTCGAAATCCGCCCCCAGTTTCGGATGCTGGCCCACCGGCACGACGCAGGTCCGGGGTGGAAACGCAAGATGATCCACGAAGGCGCTGGCCTGGCTGCCGGTGAAGTGGACCCAGTGAATGCTCCAGGGGTCGGACTCATCGGCGGCATAGTGGTGGGGCAGTCCCTGTGGCAGCAGAATCAGATCGCCTTTGGTCACTGGAAAGCGCTGGTCCCAGGCGTGCACTTCACCCTTGCCGCCGCTGCAGTACAGCAGCAGATTATCCTCGTGTTCCGTGCGGGTCATGCTGTGCTGGTGCGCGACCGGGTAAAAGCCGACGCCGTGCAGGTAGAGTTCCCGCGTCAGCGGATGCTGCGCCAGAGTGCGGGTGACGAAGTGCGGTACGAAAAAGCGGATGGCGCCGTTCTGCAGCGGCCAGCCGGAGGAGACAGGCATGACGGGTTCCGTGGGATGTCAGGATGAATCGCAACATAGTCCACCTCTTGCGCAACTTCGTCAATGTTGCGGGGTTCTGGACTATGCTACAAAAGCACGGAATGACAACACCGACACCATGGACCCCGTCCCGCGAGACTTCATCATGACCGCCCAGCCCGCCACACCCGTTCAGGTTCCCCAATTGATCAACGGCGAATTCCGCCAGAGCCAGTCCAGTGACTGGATCGATGTTACCAATCCGGCCACCCAGGCGGTGATTGCCCGCGTGCCTTGCGCGACGGAAGCCGAGATGGCGCTGGCCATTGCCTCGGCGAAAGAAGCCTTCCAGACCTGGCGCAATACGCCGGTGCCGACCCGCGCGCGGGTGATGCTGAAATACCAGGAATTGCTGAAGGCCCATCACGACGAACTGGCCACCATTCTGGCGCAGGAAACCGGCAAGACCTTTGAAGATGCGAAGGGTGACGTCTGGCGCGGCATTGAGGTGGTGGAGCACGCCGCCAATATTCCCAGCCTGCTGATGGGCGAGACGGTGGAGAACGTCGCCACCGGTATTGACTCCTATTCCCTGACCCAGCCGCTGGGTGTGTGCGCGGGCATCACGCCCTTCAACTTTCCCGCCATGATTCCGCTGTGGATGTTTCCGTTGGCGATCGCCTGCGGCAACACCTTCATCCTGAAACCGTCGGAGCAGGACCCGCTCACGCCGATGCGGCTGGCGGAACTGTTTCTGGAAGCCGGTGCGCCGCGCAATGTGTTGCAGGTGGTGCACGGTCGCAAGCCGCAGGTGGACACGCTGCTGACCCATCCGGAGATCAAGGCGATTTCGTTTGTCGGTTCGGTGCCGGTGGGCCAGTACATCTACACCACGGGCACCGCGCACATGAAACGGGTACAGGCGTTTGCCGGCGCGAAAAATCACATGGTGGTAATGCCGGACGCCAACAAACAGGCGGTGATCAACAATATCGTCGGTGCGTCGGTGGGTGCGGCCGGTCAGCGTTGCATGGCGATCAGCGTGGCAGTGCTGGTGGGCGAGGCGAAAGCCTGGATCGACGACATCAAGCAGACGCTGGCCAATGTGCGTCCCGGTGTGTGGAATGATCCGCAGGCGGCGTTTGGTCCGCTGATTTCGCCGCAGGCGCGCAATCGTGTGCTGAAACTGATCGAGCAGGGCAAGGCGGAAGGCGCGACCTGTCTGCTGGACGGTTCGGCCTGCGTGGTGGAAGGCTATCCCGACGGCAACTGGGTGGGGCCAACCCTGTTCAGCAATGTGACACCGGAGATGAGTATCTACCGCGAGGAAATTTTCGGCCCGGTGCTGTGCATCGTCACGGTGGATTCGCTGGAGGAAGCGATCGCATTCATCAACGCGCATCCCTGCGGCAATGGCACGTCGATTTTCACCGCCAGCGGTGCCGCCGCGCGCAAATACCAGCATGAAATCGAAGTGGGACAGGTGGGCATCAACGTGCCGATTCCGGTGCCGCTGCCGTTCTTTTCCTTCACCGGCTGGAAAGCCTCGTTTTACGGTGACCAGCATGCGTATGGCAAGCAGGCCGTGCGGTTCTACACCGAAACCAAAACCGTCACGGCGCGCTGGTTCGACAGCGATATTCCCGCCGGCCCCAACATGACCATTCATCTGAAGTGATGCGCAATGAACTTCGATCTGACCGATGAACAGAAAGCGTTTCAGGATACGGCGCGGGCGTTCGCTCACGCCGAACTGACACCGCATGCCGCGCAGTGGGATGCGGAAGCCTATTTTCCGGTGGACGTGATCCGCAAGGCCGGCGCGATGGGATTTTGCGGCATCTATGCGCCGGAAAGTGCGGGCGGCATGGGATTGTCGCGGCTGGACGCGCATCTGATTTTCGAACAGCTGGCGTACGGCTGCACCGCCACCACGGCCTACATCACCATTCACAATATGTGCACCTGGATGCTGACCACGTTTGGTTCGGCGGAACTGGTGGCGCAGTGGGGCGCGGATCTCACCAGCGGCGACAAGCTGGCGTCGTACTGTCTGACGGAACCCAATGCGGGGTCGGATGCAGCGTCACTGAAAACCACCGCGCGGCGCGACGGCGATCATTATGTGGTGAACGGCAGCAAGTGTTTCATTTCCGGTGCCGGTGCTACCGATGTGCTGATCCTGATGGTGCGCACCGGTGGCGAAGGAGCCAAAGGCATTTCCTGTCTGCTGGTGCCGGCGGATCTGCCGGGCATCCAGTACGGTCGCAAGGAAGAAAAAATGGGCTGGAACTGCCAGCCGACGCGCACGATTGCATTCGACAACGTGCGTGTGCCGGTGAGTCATCGCATCGGCAATGAAGGCGACGGTTTTCGTTTCGCCATGAAAGGACTGGACGGCGGACGCATCAACATTGCCACCTGTTCGCTGGGCACCGCGCAGGCCGCTCTCGATACAGCACAGCGCTACCTGAATGAACGCAAACAGTTCGGACGTGCGCTCGCCGATTTCCAGGCGCTGCAGTTCAAGCTGGCAGACATGGCAACGCAGCTGGTGGCGGCGCGGCAGATGGTGCGGCTGGCAGCGTGCAAACTGGATGCGAACGATCCCCAGGCCACGCTCTACTGCGCCATGGCCAAGCGCTTTGCCACCGATGCCGGTTTTGCCATCTGCAATGAAGCGCTGCAAATTCACGGCGGCTACGGTTATATTCGCGAATATCCGCTGGAGCGTTTCGTGCGCGACACGCGGGTTCATCAGATTCTGGAAGGCACCAACGAAATCATGCGCCACATCATCGCGCGGCGTTTGCTGCTGGAAGGAGCAACGGAGATTCTGCAATGACGCAGGCAGTACTGTTTGAAACGCTGGAGTCCACCGGCGGCAGGAAGATCGGCGTGGCCACTTTGAATGCCGAGAAGAAACTGAATTCCCTGAGCGTGGAAATGGTGGAGCTGCTGCGGCCGCAGCTGACGCAGTGGGAGCAGGACGACAGCATCGTCTGCGTCTGGCTGCAGGGTGCGGGTGAAAAGGCATTCTGTGCCGGCGGCGACATCCGCAATCTGCACGATCGCATCAAGGAAGTCGGCGCGGAGCAGGCCTCGGAATACTGCCAGTCCTTCTTCGAAAATGAATACCGGCTCGACTACCAGATTCACCGTTTTTCCAAGCCGCTGATCCTGTGGGGTCACGGCATTGTGATGGGCGGTGGTATTGGTCTGATGTCCGGCGCGTCGCACCGGGTAGTGACGGAAACGTCGCGGCTGGCGATGCCGGAAATCAGCATCGGTCTGTATCCGGATGTGGGCGGTACCTGGTTTCTGAATCATGCACCGGGCCGCAGCGGATTGTTCCTCGGTCTCACCGGCGCCAATATCAATGCGGCGGACGCCCTGTTCGTCGGCATGGCGGACCGTTTCATTCCTTCCGTGAAAAAATCTGATGTACTGAATGCGTTGCAGAAGGCGCAGTGGCAGACTGGCCTGCGCGACAATCATGCGGTTGTTTCCCATGTGCTGCGCGAACACGAAGCACTGGAGCAGTTGCCGGCCTCGCCCGTGCGCCAGCATTTCGATTTGATCCAGCAGCTAACCGACGCCGACGATTGTGCCGGCGTGGTGGCAAAAATCGGCGCACTGCAGTCAGACGATCCCTGGCTTTCCAAGGCGGTGGCGACTCTGAAAAAAGGCTGTCCCACCACCGCGCATCTGGTGTACGAGCAGTTGCAGCGCGGCAAAAAACTTTCGCTGGAAGGCGTGTTCCAGATGGAGCTGGTGATGTCGGTGCAGTGCTGTCTGCATCCGGATTTTCCCGAAGGCGTGCGCGCGCTGCTGGTGGACAAGGATGGCAACCCGCAGTGGCAGCACGACAGTGTGGCTGCGGTGCCGGCGGCGTGGGTGGAGCAGCATTTCACCCTGCCGGCGCGCTGGAACAATCACAATCCTCTCAACAACCTGGGGCAATGAAGATGGCAAGCATCGGATTTATCGGCGTCGGCAATATGGGTGGCCCCATGGCCATCAATCTGGTGAAAGCCGGACATCAGGTGAAAGTATTCGACCTGTCGGCGGAACTGGTGCAACAGGTAGTGGCGCAGGGCGCGAGCCGGGCCGAGTCCGCCATCGCGGCGGCGCAGAATGTGGACGTGCTGATTTCCATGTTGCCGTCCGGCCAGATCGTGGAGGACCTGTATATCCATCAGACCCGTCTGCTGGATCACATTGATGCACGCACACTGGTGATCGACTGTTCCACCATCGCGCCGGAAAATGCAATTAATCTGGCGCAAGCCGCGCAGGCGAAAAATATCGTCACGCTGGATGCACCGGTGTCCGGCGGAGTAGGCGGCGCGAAAGCCGGCACGCTCACGTTCATCGTCGGTGGCGACAAGACCGCGTTTGAAAAAGCCGAGCCCGTGCTGCGCAACATGGGCAAGAATGTGTTTCATGCCGGCGATCATGGCGCCGGCCAGATCGCAAAAATCTGCAACAACATGCTGCTGGCGGTGCACATGATCGGCACGGCGGAAGCGCTGCAGCTGGGCGTCGACAACGGGCTTGATCCGGCCGTGCTGTCGCAGATCATGCTGCAGAGTTCCGGTCGCAACTGGTCGCTGGAACTCTACAATCCCTACCCCGGCGTGATGCCCAATGTGCCGGCGTCCAACAACTACGACGGCGGTTTCCAGACCAATCTGATGAACAAGGATCTGGGGCTGGCACTGGAAGCCGCGCTGAAAAGCCAGAGTGCAACGCCGATGGGTTATCTGGCGAAAAGCCTCTATGCGCTGCATGGCCGCAAGGGATTCGGCAAAAGGGATTTTTCCAGTATCCAGAAAATGTTTGCGAAGGAGTGACGCGCAGAACACGCCGTGTATCGCGCTGCCAGCAAACGCAGGACAAAAAAAGCCGCCGGTGAATATCACGGGCGGCTTTTTTTGTCGGATGAAAAAGCGGGTGGCCGTCAGGCCTGCAGCATGGCCATCGCTGCTTCCATTTCTGCTGACAGATCTTCGTCGCCGCCATTTTCCAGATTCGGTTCCAGTCCCACGCGCTTGAAAGCGGAAATGCTGCTCCAGTCCATCTGTGTGAACGGGTGATCTTTTTTGTCCATGTAGGTTTGCAGATTTGCCACCATCACGATGTCGGCGTAATCCGGTTTGTCCTTGCCGGTGTCGCGATCGAATTTCAGGTAGTTGCCGGGTACATCCACCAGTTCTTTCGGGAATTCCCACACCTGCAGAATGCGTGTGCCCACGATCGGGTGAATGGTTTCGATGACTTTCTGCAGCGTGATCGGGTCCGACAGCTTGTTGTACTCTTCCGCGTACGTGAGGATCGGCAGAATGCCGATTTCGTGCACCAGACCCGCCAGAGTGGCCTGATCCGGTTTCAGCTTGGTGTAGTGGCGGCAGATCACGTTGGCGATGCCAGCCACTTCGGTGCTGTGATGCCACGACTTGCGCATGGTCTTGTCGATCAGGTCGGATGTGGCCTGGAACATCTGCTCCATTGCCAGACCGGTCACCAGATTGGAAATGCAGGCAATGCCGAGGCGCGCGATGGCCGTCTGCACATCGTTGATTTCGCGCGCGCCGCGCATCAGCGGACTGTTCGCCACCTTGATGATGCGTGCTGTCATTGCAACATCGGTATTGATCACCTTGGCCAGATCACTTGCCGAGGCATTGTTGTCCTCTGCCACTTCCCGTGCCTTCAGCGCCACTTCCGGCAGGGTGGGCAGCACCAGCTGATCCTTGTCGATCAGATCATTGATTTCTTTGAGGACAACGTCAGCGATGTTCGCCATGAGGATGAAACTCCACTTCCCTTGCTGCTGATTGAAGACAAGGAAGCCGAGCACAGCCGCCCGGCTCCCTGTTCAATTAGTTATAGCATAGGGCAGGGGAAGGGGCCGGACGCGACAGCCATCATTTGGTTCTAATTGCAGGGATTCTGATTCCGAAGAATCGGTTTTCAGCACCGCCATGCCGCGGACTGTGGACGCATTCACAAAGGCCGAAATCAGCAGGGTGCCGATGTTCTGTCCGCCCTCCGTTATCCGGGTGCCTGCTGCCGGCGCTGCCTTCACCGGTGCAATTTCCACAGGATAGGTCCGTACCTTGGTTTGACCGCGATAATGAATCCGCGCCACGATTTCCTGGCCCTTGTAACAGCCTTTTTTGAAGTTCACGCCGTTGACCAGATCGTAATTGATCTCCTGGGGAATCCACTGCTCGGTCTGCGCCAGAGGAATCTGCGCGATGCCGGCCTGGATTTCCGCCAGCCACCATACGTTGTCGCCCGCCAGAACAGCATGTTGCGCCTGCAGCGCCTGCACCACAGTGGCGGCCCGATCGGCAGGCACCAGCGCCAGAAAACGGTCTGTCTCCAGTGCGGTGACCAGCCCGTTGTCACCCGTGAGACTGTCGCCCACGGCAGGCACGCCGCCAAACACGGCCTGCACCCACTGCGCCGACTGTTCTCCCAGCAGTGCCAGCGGTGCCAGCGTGGTATCCAGGGTCAGCGTGGCTTTGGAAAACAGCGCGAATTTCGCCAGCGCTGCCCGGGTCGGTTCCCCCTGACCCTGCGGCACCAGCAGCAGAAAATCGCCCTTCAGACCAAACGCCCGGAAACTGGCCTGCACCCGGCCCTTGGCATTGCAGTGCGCGCCCAGCCGGGGGTGGCCGGCGGCAATCTCGCGAAAATCACAGGTGGTCTGGCCCTGCAGGAAGGTTTCGGCGTCGGCGCCGCTGACCCGGATCACGTCCAGGGTGCTGATGCAGGCGGCCAGCGGTTTGCCCGCCAGCAGGTCGGCGGCTTCCTGCTCCAGAGGCCGCGCATGCAGGCCCCACTGCGGATGTTGCTGAAAGGAAAAGACGGTTTGCCACATGATGCAGAATATCCCGGCCAGACGAACACAAATGAAAACCATGATACGGGTCTGCAAGGGAAATACCAGCGCGCCGTTGACCCTGGTCCATAGGCGCAGCGCGGCGCTTTTCCTATAATGCGAGCCCTGTTCATGGGAGCCTTTCTAACAATGTCCGAATCCAACCTGCCCGAATCCCCATCCTCCGAACACCAGTCCGAGCACTATCGCCGCCTGCAATGGCACTGCCGGCGCGGCATCAAGGAAGTGGAAGTGCTGCTGGTGCCCTTCTTCGAAAAGCATTATCTGACGCTGTCGCCGGCTGACCAGGGCCTGTTTGAAAAGCTGCTGGACCAGCACGATGTGGAAATGTTCGAGTGGTTCACCCACCGCTCGCTGCCGGAAGATCCCGATCTGCTGCGGATCGTGAAGAAGGTGCTGTACGGTGTGGACGCCTGAACTGGAACTGAAAGCCAGCGTGCCACTGACACTGCTGATAGTCCTGCTGCACGGACTGGCGGGAATGGCTCTGGTGGTTGCGGGAGGTCAGTGGCCGCTGCTGCTTCCGGTCGTGGTGGCCAGTGGTGTTTTCCACCTGCTGCGGGATGGTCTGAAACGCCTGCCGGGATCGGTGGCGCGCCTCTGGCTGGATGCGGACGGCTGGCATCTGCAGCGGCGTGACGGGCAACAGCAGGGGCCGTTTCTGCTTGGTCCTGCCAGTCGGATCGACACGTTTTTCATCCGCCTCAGCCTGTGCCAGACCGGCAGTTTCCGCACCCGCCATCTGATCCTGACGCCCGCCATGATCGGCACCGATGCCTTCCGCCGCCTGCAGGTGTTCCTGCGCTGGTCGCCCGAAGTGAATCAGACCGGCGGCTGACCCGCCACATACTGTTTCGGCACCAGCAGGGTGTCCTGCGCTTCCGGCAGCAGATCCGGATAGTCCAGCGTGTAATGCAGGCCGCGACTTTCCTTGCGCGCCAGGGCGCAGTTGATGATCAGCTCCGCCACCTGCACCAGATTGCGCAGTTCAATCAGGTCGTTGCTGATTTTGTAGTTGCTGTAGTACTCCAGAATTTCCTGCTGCAGCACTTCCACCCGGTGACTGGCGCGCTGCAGGCGCTTGTCGGTGCGCACGATGCCCACATAGTCCCACATGAAACGGCGCAACTCGTCCCAGTTGTGGGAAATCACCACGTCCTCGTCGGCATCGCTGACCTGGCTTTCGTCCCAGTCGGGAATCGCCACGGTGGAGTGTGGCTGGCTCATCCGGTCGTGGATGTCCTGGCTGGCGGCGATGGCGAACACCATACACTCCAGCAGCGAATTGCTGGCCAGACGGTTGGCGCCGTGCAGGCCGGTGAAGGCGGTCTCGCCGATGGCATACAGGCCGTCCACGTCGGTGCGTCCGCGCAGGTCGGTCAGCACGCC
>CAZBII010000166.1:0-10290 GCA_964491665.1 uncultured Moraxellaceae bacterium | reverse complement strand
CGTGCTCCTTCAACCGCTCGGACACCTCACCGGATCTGGAATCCTGCGCAACCGGGGCCAGGCCGCCGCTCACACAAGAGGCGCGTAAGATATAGCGTCCGGGAGAAAAATTCAATCCTGAAACCACCTTAATTGCGGTACTCCACGCACTGCTCCAGCGGCTGGAATTCGGGGGCACGGTTTTCACCCTCCGGCGTGCCTATATAGAGGAAAGCCACGACCTGATCGGCCGCCGCCATCCCCAGATGTTCCTTCACCGCCGGGGCCACGGTCATTTCCCCGGTCCGCCACATGGTGCCAAAACCCAGTTCCCGCGCCGCCAGCTGGATGTTCTGCACGGCGGTGGCCACCGCCGCCACCTGCTCCCAGTCCGGCACTTTCGGGTTCGGCTGGATACGGGCAATCGCGGCGATGATCATGGGCGCCCGCAGGGGCATCTCCCGCCAGCGGGCACGTTTCGCCTCGTCTGCCGCCGGATCACCCGCCACCCCGGCCGCCTCGAAAGCCTGCCCCAGCCGCTGCAGCGCCTCCCCCTCCATCACCACAAAACGCCAGGGACGCATGCGGCCGTGGTCTGGCGCGCGCACGGCACATTCAAACAGGGTCTGCAGCTGGACGCGGTCCGGCGCGGGGCCTTTCAGGCGGGGAATGGACGTGCGGTTCTGGATGGCTTTGATCACTTCCGACATGGGGCACCTGGGCAGGCAGGGGAATGGTGGGGGAAATAATAGCCCAAACAAGCGCTTGGCCCTATCCCGACTGTGGCCCGACCGTAGCCCGACCGTCTGTCTGGCAGGACACCCCACCGGGCGCCCCAAACAAGAGCGAAGTCTATTTTTTAACCAAAGTTTGACGCACTTCTCGCTCCCCACGCCAAATGTTGTCGATACTTTAACCATCTACCCTCCTGCTGTCGGGATTCAGGCATGAAGACGCATCAACTCCATCCATGGAATGTCAGTGTTGAGCAAGCCCGCGCCATCCAGAAAAACCTGAGTGCCTGGGTCGTGACGGAAGGCCGTTGCCGGGAGCCGCGTCTGCTGGCCCGGATCGAAATGGCCTGCACCCATGAAAGCAGCGAGATGGCCACCGTGCAGGCGTCGGTGTCGGTGAAGTCACTGCCGTCGCTGCAGCTGCTGGAGCGCAAGGTGTCGATCCGCACCAGTAATTTTCCCGACAAACCCGGCCTGGCCTCGTTCCGCAAGGTGCCCGCCGTGGTGGCCGCGCTGGCCAAGCTGGTGCGGGTGCCGGACGTGATCCTGTGCGACGGACGCGGCAAGACCGGCGCCGACAGTTTCGGCGTGGCGTCCCACGTCGGCCTGATCACCAACATTCCCACCATCGGCATGCGCTCGCCCAAACCGCGCCATCTGCATGATCTGCTGGGCAATGCACGGGGCAGCTGGATGCCGGTGGCCGAAGCCGAGGTCAATGCCGTGCTGCTGCGGGTGCTGGACGGCGCCGATCCGGTGATGGTGTCCCCGGCCCACCGGATCGGCATGGAAGACGCCATCCGCCAGGTGCTGAATTACATTCCCGCCAACACATCCATCCAGGAATACAACCAGCGCCTGTACCCCGAGGCCGGCATTCGCGGCAAGCTGACGACTCCCCTCACCCTGGTGTCATCACGCCGTCCCGGCCAATGATGCAAATTCCACAGAAAATGATTTTGTTGGCTTCCGGCGTTCGATTTACACTGTCGAATCGAATATCTTTTTTCGAAAACGAAACGGAATCGGTTCGAAAACTCCGTTCGCGGGCTCCCTGACCGGGACAACAACAAATAAAGGGCGGGCCATGAACCCCGCCGCTCTGGATAACACTGCATGTCAATTCGGTTTTTTCTGGACATTACACCGCAGCGCCTGATCAACAAGGAACTCCCCCCCCATTACATCCGTCTGCTGGCTTACCTGGCAGCCGGCATGACCATCGTGGCTGCACTGATTTCCAACGGTGTTCCCGCCAACCTGTGGTGGACGCCCCTGGTGGCAGTGGGCTACCCGCTGGTGTCCCACTTTGCCGCCAACAGCTACCGCAAGAAAAATCCGTCCACCACCAATTCGCTGCTGATTCTGCTGGACACGCTGATCTGTGGCGGCGCCTTTGTGATCTTCGACTTCGATCCCACCATCAGCCTGGTGCTGTTCCTGCTGGTCAGCGCTGGCACGATTACCATCGGCGGCATCTTTGGCTGGGTGGTCAGCCTGTGCACCCTGCTGCTGGGCATCATCGGCAACCTGATCATCCTCGGCCCGCCCACCCTGGCCTTCGCGCCGCCCAACATGCCCACGCTGGTGACGGCGCTGGTGGCCACCACCTTCTATGTCAGCGTGCTGGGCTATTTCTCCTTCAAGCAGGCCAACACGCTGATCCGCATCCAGAACGAACTCACCGAGCGCCAGAAGGACGCCGCCAGCCTGTCGCGCAAGCTGTCCAAGTATCTGCCGCCGCAGGTGTGGGGCTCGATCTTCTCCGGCCAGACCGATGTGAAGCTGCAGACCCAGCGCAAAAAGCTCACCGTGTTCTTTTCCGACATCAAGGGTTTTGCGGAAATCTCCGAGGAACTGCAACCGGAAGCGCTGACCGACCTGCTCAACAGCTACTTCACCGAGATGTCGCGCATCGCGCTGAAATACGGCGGCACGATTGACAAGTTCGTCGGCGACGCCATCCTGATTTTCTTCGGCGATCCGGCCTCCCGCGGCCACAAGCAGGACGCAATTGCCTGTGTGTCGATGGCGCTGGAAATGCGCAAGCGCATGAAGCTGCTGCGGCAGCAGTGGCGCAAGGAAGGCATCAGCAAGCCGCTGCAGGTGCGCATGGGCATCAACACCGGCTACTGCACCGTGGGCAACTTCGGCGCGGAAACCCGCATGGACTACACCATCATCGGCCGCGAAGTGAACCTGGCCAGCCGTCTCGAATCGGTGGCGCAACCCAGCGAGATCCTGATTTCGGAAGCCACCTACAATCTGGTGCGCGACGTGATCATGTGCCGCGACCGGGGCCAGATCAACGTGAAGGGCTTCAGCAAGACGGTTCCCATTTTCGAAATCGTCGATCACCGCAAGGAACTGGGCGCCACCCAGAGTTTTCTGGAGTGTGAACTGGACGGCTTCACCATGTTTGTGGACATCGACAAGATCCGCAATTACGACAAGGACAAGGTGGTGGAATCGCTGGAGGAAGCCGCCAAACGCATTCGCGACAAGCTGATCGTCTAGCGATGGCGAACGATCGGGCGCCGGCGGGCTGGCTGCAAAGAATTGAACAGGTTGGCAATCGCCTGCCCCATCCCACGCTGCTGTTCGTCTGGTTCTGCGCGCTGGTGCTGGCGCTGTCCTGGCTGCTGAATCTCACCGGCTTTTCCGCCACTCATCCCGCCACCCACGAACTCATTACCGTCACCAATCTGCTCAGCCAGGCCGGCCTGCACAAAATCCTGCAGAACACCGTCACCAACTTCACGCAATTCGCACCGGTGGGCACCGTGCTGGTGGCCATGCTGGGGTTGGGTGTGGCGGAAAAATCCGGCCTGCTGGGCGCAGTGCTGAAACGGCTGGTGGGACAGCATCGCGGCACGGTGCTGACACTGATCGTGGTGTTTGCGGGCGTGATGAGCAGCATCGCCGCCGATGCCGGTTACGTGGTGCTGATTCCACTGGCGGGATTGCTGTTTGCGTCCGCCGGCAAGCATCCGCTGGCGGGCATGGCGGCGGCGTTTGCCGGTGTGTCCGGCGGTTATGCGGCGAACATGCTGGTGACACCGCTGGACGCCGTGCTGGCCGGCATCACCACCGAAGCGGCGCATCTGGTGGACAAGAGTCGCGATGTCAGCGTGCTGTCGAACTACTGGTTCGTCATTGGCTCCACCGTGCTGATCACGCTGCTGTGCACCTGGGTCACCCACCGCTTCACGTTGCCGGGACTGCCGGCGTGGGAACAGCCGGTGGCCAATGAAAACGCCGCACTGACCCGCGCCGAGCGCAACGGCCTGCGCGCTGCACTGGTAATCCTGCTGCTGATGGTGGCACTGGTGCTGGCAGGGCTGCTGCCGGAACACGGCCTGCTGCGCGATCCCGACACCGGCTCCATTATCAAGTCGCCCTTCATCAGCGGCATCGTCACGCTGATCGCACTCACCGCCACCCTCTGCGGCATCGGTTTTGGCCTGTGCACCGGGCGTTATCAGAACCGCGACCAGATCATTCGCGACATGGAAGATACGCTGGCCGGTATGGCGAGCTATCTGGTACTGATGTTTTTTGCCGCGCAGTTCGTGAATTATTTTGCCTGGTCGAATATCGGCATGATCGTGGCGATCAAGGGTGCGGCCTCGTTGCAGGCGCTGGCGCTGCCGGCGGTATTCCTGTTGCTGGCCTTCATTCTGATGGCGGCGAGTATTAACCTGCTGGTGGGCAGCGCGTCGGCCATGTGGTCGCTGCTGGCGCCGGTGTTCGTGCCCATGTTCCTGCTGGCGGGTATTGCGCCGGAGTCGGTGCAGGCGGCCTTTCGCATCGGCGACAGCAGCACCAATATCATCAGTCCGCTGATGCCCTATTTCGGCGTGGTGGTGGCCTTCATGCAGCGCTACAAACCGGATCTGGGCGTGGGCACCATGCTGGCGCTGATGCTGCCCTACTCGCTGGTGATTCTGGCGGGCTGGAGCGCGCTGTTCGCACTCTGGTATGTCAGCGGCGTGCCGTTCGGCCTCTGACGCGCCACCCTCACCCTGTCTTCCGTTCCTGATCAGCCGCCTGCGCAACGGGCAATGTTGCGCTCTGGAAAAACGTGTAACACATCACCCCCACGATGATCAGCCCGATGCCGAGAAAACTGGTGACGCTGGGAATCGCCGCACCAATCAGCGCAATCTCGCCAATCAGCGTAAACACAGCCTCGAAAGCCTGCGTGGCATCCACCGCCGTCAGTTCAAAGGAATTGCGCGCGCGATGCCGCGCCAGCAGAAACAGCGAATACGCCACGATGCCAGAGAACAGCGCAATCACCGCCGTGTTGAAATACTGCGAATCGGTGGGCGGTGGCGGCGCCACCACAATCGCCAGCACCAGCCAGAACGGAATCGATCCCAGCGTCAGCACCAGAATCTTGCAGAAGCTGTTGTCCAGTTCCGGATGCTCGATATGGGGAATCAGGTTCTTGAAGCGCTCGCCCTTGCGCGCCTCCCACACCAGCTGATTGCCAATCGGATAAGCCAGCGCCGAAATCAGCGCGGGAATCGCACCCAGCAGCGCCATGTTGAGCGACGTCTCGCTAGCATGTTCGGCATTGATCAGCAGCACGCCGACAAACACCAGCAGCGCAAACGCCGTGCCGCGCCAGGGCACCTTGCGCCCGAAGCCCAGCAGCACCAACGGCGTGATCAGAATCGTGGACTGCCAGGTGGCGGCGATCACCCAGCTGGGCGCATAGGCCGCGCTGAAACAGATGGTGCTGTAGAAAATGCCCATGCCGATGCTGCCGGTGAGCGTCCAGAACAGCCAGTGTTGCCGATAGATCGACACCGCAGCGCCGATCAGGCGGTGATGCCCGCTCAGCGTCAGACCCACCAGCAGAAACAGCAGCACGAATCCGTACCGCAGCACCGCCGACCACAGCCAGTGGCCACCATCCAGACTGATCACGCGGTTGAGCAAAAAAGTCGTACTGAAAAAAAGTGCTGCCAGAATTCCGTACAGCAGGCTACGCGTCATGCAGACAATTCCCTTTGAAACAACGCCAGCGTGCTATTGCCGCATCAGCCGCCAGTTGGGCGCCGCCCCGGTTTCGGTCGAACGCCACGGATTGATATCAATGCCACCGCGCCGCGTGTAACGGGCGTACACCGTCAGTTCGCGCGGCTGACAACGCTGCTGCAGATCGGTAAAAATCCGCTCCACACACTGCTCGTGAAACTCCTGGTTGTTGCGGAAGGAAATGATGTACTGCAGCAGCGCCGCGCGGGAAATTTTCCGGCCGCGATAACGGATCATCACACTGGCCCAGTCCGGCTGACCTGTCACCGGGCAGCACGAGCGCAGCAGATGGCTGTGCAGGGTTTCACTCACGTCAGAAGCATCCGGTTCCAGCTGCAGCAAGCCGGCATCCACCGTGTATTGCACCGCCGCAACCGGTTCGTTGTCGATGCAGTCGCCCGGCAGGCCGGTGATCTGGCCGTGCACGGCATCCAGCGCCCGCAATTGCGCCTGCACCGGCGCGCCGGCCGCCGCACTCACATCACGCACGATCACATCCTGCACTTCACTCCAGCTGGCAAAACGGGTCTGGTTAAAGGAACCGAAATACAGTTTCAGGGATTTGGATTCAACGATGCAGGCAGACTGCGCCGGCACACGCAATTCCAGTGTCGCCACCTGCGGTTTGCCCTGCGGTTCCAGCCACGACATTTCGTACGCATTCCACACGTCTTCACCGTGAAAAGGCCAGCCGTTTTCCAGCCCGATTTCACGCCGCCCCAGCGCGCGCGGAATCGGATGCAGCACTTCCGGCGCGTAGGTTTCCGGATACTCGCTTTTTTGCCCCAACGGCCCGTGAGAAAGAGATTCTTGCTCCGTCATGTGCGAATGCCCACGCCGTTTTTCAGCAGCCAGTGCGCCCAGCCATACAGCGCCACCACCGCCAGCCCGATCATGGCGTACGCGAAACCCAGATTGATGTCCGTCACACCCAGAATGCCGTAACGGAAACCGTTCACCATGTACAGGATCGGATTGATGTGCGACACCTTCTCCCAGAACGGCGGCAGCATGCTGACGGAATAGAACACGCCACCCAGATAGGTCAGTGGCGTCAGCACAAACGTCGGCACAATGGAAATGTCATCGAAAGATCCCGCGTACACCGCATTGATCAGTCCGCCCAGCGAGAACAGCGTGGCGGTCAGCAGCACAATGGAAAACGTCACGAACACGTCATGCACCTGCAGATGCGTGAAGAACAGCGCCAGCAGGGTCACGATCGCACCCACCGCCACGCCGCGCGCAATTCCGCCCAGCACAAAGCCCCAGATGATGATGTGATTGGGCAGCGGCGACACCAGCATTTCCTCCACGCTGCGCTGGAACTTGGCGCTGAAAAACGACGACACCACGTTGGAATAGGAATTGGTGATCACCGACATCATGATCAGCCCCGGCACAATGTACTGCATGTAGGTGAAGCCGCCGATCTCGCCGATGCGGGCGCCGATCAGCTCACCGAAAATCACGAAATACAGCGCCACCGTGATGGCGGGTGGCAGCAGGGTCTGAATCCAGATCCGCATGAAACGGCGGATTTCCTTTACGAGAATGGTTTGCAGCGCGGTCCACTGATGTTGCACTTTCATATCAACGCTTCTTTTCCACGAGGGAGACAAAAAGTTCTTCCAGCCGGTTGGCCTTGTTGCGCATGCTCAGCACGGGAATATTGCGCTCGGTCAGCGCGCTGAAGGCGTGATTGAGCGATTCCTGCCGCAGCACTTCCAGCTCCAGCGTGTGGCTGTCCACCAGTTTCAGATTGACGCCGGGAATGTCCGGCACTGCATCCAGGTCCACCCCCAGATCCAGAATGAAGGTTTCGCGATCCAGCTTGGCGAGGAATTTTTTCATCGACGTCTGCTCGACGATCTCGCCGTGATTGATGATCGCAATGCTGCGGCACAGCTGCTCGGCTTCTTCCAGATAATGGGTGGTGAGAATGATGGTAGTGCCCTGCTCGTTCAGCTGCTTGAGGAACTCCCACATGGAGCGGCGCAGCTCGATGTCCACGCCGGCGGTCGGTTCGTCCAGAATCAGCAGACGCGGTTCATGCACCAGCGCCCGCGCAATCATCAACCGGCGCTTCATGCCGCCGGACAGCATGCGCGAACGCTCGTCGCGTTTTTCCCACAGACCCAGCAGCTTCAGGTATTTCTCGGTCCGCTGTTCAGCGGTGGCGCGATCAATGCCGAAATAGCCGGCCTGCGTCACCACAATGTCGCCGACCTTTTCAAACTGGCCGAAGTTGAATTCCTGCGGCACGATGCCCAGATTCATTTTCGCCGAGGAAAAATCCTTGTCGATGTCGTGGCCGAACACGCTCACCGTGCCGGAGGTCTTGTTCACCAGCGAACTGATGATGCCAATGGTGGTGGACTTGCCGGCGCCGTTCGGCCCCAGCAGCGCCATGAAATCGCCTTCCTGCACATCGAAACTGATGCCTTTCAGCGCTTCAAACCCGGTTTTGTACACCTTGCGCAGATCGCGCACGGACAATGCAATGGTCATGGGAACAATGTCACCCGCAAAGAAAAGCCACCTGAAAACAATCGCCGCATTATACGGAAACGCACCGGGCGAACCAGTTCAGTCACCGATGCCGGAAATGACAATCTGGCCGCGCTCGCCGCGCCACAGCCAGTGCGCCATATCGTCGTCAAACCAGAGGAACGCGCCTTCCATCATCCAGGGCCAGTGGCTTTGCTCCAGCTCCTTTTGCCCGCGCAGGAAATAGATGAACGCCGCCAGAATCGTATCGTGGGTCACATGCACCGCCAGCGTGCCGGGATCACCCAGCCCCTGCTGCAGATGCTGCAGCAGACGGCGCGCCCCTTCCTGCGGCGACAGCACGCCGCGCACTTCATTGCGCAGATGCTTGTTGGCAAATCCCAGCGGACCCAGCTTGAAGAACAGACCGCCCACCTGATGCATGTCCTGCACGTAACTGCCGGGCTCCACCAGCGCGGAACAGGTCTCCACCGGCAGCGCCAGACCCGCGCCCATCGCCATCGCCTCGGCGGTGGCCACACAACGCCCCACCGGACTGGAATACAGGCGCGCCAGCGGACGCGGCAACAGCTCGCCCCACGCCTGCGCCAGCGCGACACCTTCCGGGGTCAGCGGCACATCGTAAGTGGCAAAACGGTTGGCAGGTTCTTCGCGGATGGAATGACGGGTCAGCAACGCCACCGGCAGATCAGCCGGCAGTTCCGCCAGCGACGGCAGCAGCGCGGGATGCAGACGTTGCAGAATGGGGGCGCTTTCAGAGTTCATGCGATGGAGTTCCACAGGTTGGATGCAGGCCTGTCGGCAGTGGGGCAAAGTCTAACAGAATCACGCCGGCCGGAGTGGCACCGCCCCGGCGATGACACTATCATCGGCAGCCACCCTGACCACCGGCGGGAGACGCCTCTTGAAAGCCCTGCAGACTCTGTTGAATTCGGGAAAAAACCTGCCTGCCGTGCTGATGCTGCTGGGCATTCTGGCCGCCCTGCTACCGGCCGCCGCCACCGCCCTCACCCTGCAGGACGACGCCGGCACCACCATCAATCTGGCCAGCCCGGCCAAACGCATCGTCTCACTGGCCCCCCATATCACCGAAGTCCTGTTTGCCGCCGGCGCCGGGTCCAGTCTGGTGGGCACCGTGACCTACAGCGACTTCCCCGAGGCCGCCAAAAAAATCCCGCTGGTGGGCAGCTACAACGAAGTGAATTTCGAACAGATCCTGGCCCTGCAACCGGACCTGATCATCGGCTGGCAGACCGGCAACAACAGCGAGGCCCTGGACAAGCTGAAAACCCTCAACCTGCCCCTGTACCTGAGCGAACCCAAGGATCTGGTATCCATCGCCCGCAACATCCGCCAGTTCGGCATCCTCGCCGGCACGGAAGCGGCCGCCACCGCCGCAGCCGATGCCTTCGAGCAGAAACTGGCGCAACTGAAAGCCGCCAATGCCGGCAAGCCCGTGGTCACCCTGTTCTATCAGGTATGGGAAGAACCCCTCTACACCCTGGGCGGCGCCCACTTCAGCCGCGACATGTTCGCCATCTGCGGCGGCCGCAACATCTTCGCCGATCTGGACAACCCCGCCCCGGTCGTGTCGGTGGAAGCCATCGTCACCCGCAACCCGCAGGTCATGCTCACCGGCGGCCATCATGGCGAACGGACCATCGAAGACTGGAAAGGCAAGTGGGCGCAGTGGACCAGCATCGACGCCGTGAAACACGACCAGCTGTATCTGGTAGACCAGGACATCTACACCCGCTCATCCCCCCGCGCCGTGCAGGGCGCAGAAGACCTGTGCCGGATACTGGATCAGGCGCGCAAGGTGTATTTCGGGAAGTGATAAAAAAGATGAAACGCTGAAAACACAAAGGGCCTGTCATTTCTGACAAGCCCTTTGAGCAATTTGGAGCGGGAAACGTGGGGCAACGGGCAGGCCACCCTGCGGCCGGCGCTCCGGTCGCGACCTCAGCCATAAAAAGTGAGGTCGCCTAAAACGCGAAAAGCCCGACATTTCTGCCGG
>CAZBII010000165.1:0-10305 GCA_964491665.1 uncultured Moraxellaceae bacterium | reverse complement strand
GGTCGCCTTTTTCATTTTCACCCGATGCAAATTCCGGACGCTTATTTTTCCAGAATCGCCGTCACGCCCTGACCACCGGCCGCGCAGATGGAAATCAGGCCACGGCCCGAGCCCTTCTCGTTCAGCAGCTTCGCCAGCGTGTGAATGATGCGGCCGCCAGTGGCCGCAAACGGGTGGCCCGCTGCCAACGACGAACCGTTCACGTTCAGCTTGGCGCGGTCGATGCTGCCCAGCGCCTTGTCGCGGCCCAGCTTCTGCTTGCAGAAGGATTCGGTTTCCCATGCTTTCAGTGTGTACAGCACCTGCGCGGCAAAGGCTTCGTGAATTTCATAGAAATCGAAATCCTGCAGCGTGATGCCGGCACGATCCAGCAGACGGGGCACCGCATACGCCGGCGCAATCAGCAGACCTTCCTTCTTGCCCACGAAATCCACCGCAGCCGTTTCGCAGTAAGTCATGTAGGCCAGAATGGGCAGATTGTTTTGCTTCGCCCACTCTTCGCTGGCCAGCAGCACGGAAGAAGCGCCATCAGTCAGCGGCGTGGAATTGGCAGCGGTCATGGTGCCGTTTTCTTTATCGAAGCAGGGCTTCAGAGTCGCCAGTTTTTCCAGCTTGGTGTCGGCCCGCATGTTGTTGTCGCGTTCCAACCCCATGAACGGCGTGATCATGTCCTTGAAGAAACCGCGCTCGTAAGCGGCGGCCATTTTGGTGTGGCTCTCGAACGCCAGCTTGTCCTGCTCGGCGCGGGGAATGTTCCATTCCTTCGCGGTGATTTCGCAATGATCGCCCATGGCCAGGCCGGTGCGCGGTTCGCTGTTAGCGGGAATCAGCGGCATCAGGTGACGCGGACGGATTTTCGCGATCAGTTTCAGACGGTCCTGATTGGTCTTGGCACGGTTCAGGTCCAGCAGGATCTTGCGCAGGCCTTCGCTGACGCCGATCGGCGCATCGGACGTGGTGTCCACACCGCAGGCAATCCCGCAATCGATCTGGCCCAGCGCAATCTTGTTCGCCACCAGAATGGCCGCTTCCAGACCGGTACCGCAGGCCTGCTGGATGTCATAACAGGGTGTCTCCGGCGCCAATTGCGTGCTCAGCACGGATTCACGCACCAGGTTGAAATCGCGGGAGTGCTTCATCACCGCGCCACCCACCACTTCACCCATCCGCTTGCCCTGCAGCTTGTAGCGCTCGACCAGACCATTCAGTGTTGCCGTCAGCATGTCCTGGTTGCTGGCATGAGAATAGGCAGTGTTGGAACGTGCGAAAGGAATGCGGTTACCGCCGATGATGGCAACTTTACGAACTTGATCTACTTTCATGGAAAAGCTTCCTGTGAAGTGAACGCCCGGTCACGCCGGGTAAATGATTGATCCGCCAGAACGTTTTCAAAACCGGATTTACAAACCAGAGTCGGTGCCGGAAAAAAGCCGGCTGAGCGTGGCACAGTGTACAGAAGGGTCAAGCCCTGACATTGGCAGAACTGACCCGCTACCGTTCAACTGCAGTCAATTCAAAATGGAATCCAAGTCATTTACTATACGCGCCACCCTTGAGTCCGGGCGCCAAAAAAAGCGCAGCAAATATATCACACACCTTCCACACAGGATCAGCATCATGGCCGATATCTACGAATCCCTGCTCAACAACAACGTTGGTCGCTCCCTTCTCAATTCGCTGAATCTGCCGGTTCCCACGCAGCTGGAGCGTCATTCGCAAACCCAGACTGCCTTCGTCAGCGGCAACGTGCTGGTCGGCGCGGCTCCCGGCGGTCGCATGCTGGATGTTATCGCCGCCACCCTGAAGCAGAGCAACGCCACTGCGCTGGTCGCCACCAACGCTGCAAATGCCAATGAAATCAAACAGGCAGGCGAAAAAGCCGAACTCAAGTTCACCAATATCGACACCGCATCCGAAGGCGCCCGCTTCAAGGGCCTGGTGTTCGACGCCACCGGCATCGAAAACAGTGAGCAGACCCGCGAGCTGTACAACTTCTTCCATCCAGTGATCAAGAAACTTGCCGATTGCGGCCGCGTACTGGTGATCGGCACACCGCCGGAATCCTGCAAAAGCAATCCCCGCGCCCAGATCGCCCAGCGCTCGCTGGAAGGATTCGTGCGCTCGGTGGCCAAAGAAATCGGCAAGAAAGGCGCCACCTGCAACCTGATTTACGTTGCCAAACAGGCCGAAAAATCCGCTGAGCCCGCGCTGCGTTTCTTCCTGTCGCCAAAATCCGCGTTCGTGGACGCACAGGTATTGCGCGTCAGCAAAGGCAAGGCGCTGCCGGAAGGCTTCAACTGGAATCTGCCGCTGGCAGGCAAGGTTGCACTCGTGACCGGTGCGTCACGCGGCATCGGTGAATCCATTGCCGAAACCCTGGCCCGCGACGGCGCCACTGTCGTGTGCCTCGATGTGCCCCAGGCCAAAGACGGTCTGCAGGCCGTAGCCAATCGCATCGGCGGCACCATTCTGCCGATCGACATCACCGACGCAGCCGCGCCGAACACCATCGCCGAGACATTGAAGCAGCAGCACGGCGGCGTGGACATCGTGGTGCACAACGCCGGCGTGACCCGCGACAAAACCCTGGCCGGCATGCCGGAGCATTTCTGGGACATGGTAATCAACATCAACCTGTCCGCCGAGGAGCGCATCAATGACGCACTGCTGGAACAGGAAGTGCTGAAGGAAGGCGGCCGCATCGTGTGTGTGTCTTCGATGAGCGGCATCGCCGGTAACTTCGGCCAGAGCAACTACGCCGTTTCCAAAGCCGGCGTGATCGGCATGGTGGACGCGTATGCGCCGATCCTGGCGAAGAAGGACATCACCATCAACGCCGTGGCACCGGGCTTCATCGAAACGCAAATGACCGCAGCCATTCCGTTTGCCACCCGGGAAGCGGGCCGTCGTCTGAATTCGCTGAAACAGGGCGGTCAGCCGGTGGATGTGGCCGAGGCAATTGCGTTCTATTCCAGCCCGGCTTCGTCCGGCGTCACTGGCAACACAGTACGTGTATGCGGGCAGAATCTGCTGGGTGCGTGATTGCGGGTGTGAAGTAAAGTGAAATGAAAAAGGGAGCGATGATCGCTCCCTTTTTTGTGACGCTGGCAGAAATTCCGATAGACAGAGGTCTGCTTTGCAATTCAGAGCACCACACCACCCTCACCCATCAATCAAACTCTTCTGCTTGCTTTTCCGGTACTCCACCGGCGTCAGCCCCACCCAGCGCTTGAACGCGCGATAAAACGTACTCGGCTCGGAAAAACCCGTCAGATACACAATCTCGTCGATCGACTCATCCGTTCGCGCCAGCAGTTTCTTCGCCAGATTGCAGCGGTAATCCGCCAGCAGTTGATTGAAATTGGTATCCACTTCCGTCAGCTTGGTGCGCAGACTGCGCGGCTTGATCCCCAGCCGCTCCGCCACCGTCTCCAGATTCGCATTGCCCGATTCCAGCAACTCGCCGATCAGGCGATTCACCTTCGCAATGAAATCCTGCTTCTCCAGTTTCGCCACATGCTCGCTCGCCAGCTGCTCATGCAAACGCAGCAGTTCCGGCTCGGCATGGCTCGACGGCAGATTCATGATCTCTGGCGCGAAATAAATGCGGTTACCCGGCTGGTTGAACAGCACGGGGCATTTATACACGCGGGAATATTCGGCCGGATGCTGGCCCGGCGCATGCTCGAAATGAATCTCCAGGGGCTGGAAGCGGCCTTCGGTTACGTAATCGAAAAATTTCAGCACGCCGATGACAACGCATTCACTCAGGTGCCGCAAACCGCCAGTGAAGGTAATGTTACCCACGTAAAAACCCTTCGCATCCTGATCCAGCGTCGCCTTCACCGCATCACTCAGCAGACGCTGGTAATTCAGCGCACGTTTCAGACCTTCACCAAAGGTTTCACTGCTCAGAAACAGATACTCGATCACCTGCCCCTTGAACACCGGAATGTTCTCGCCCAGATGCAGGCCGATGTCGGAATCGCCGGTAATGTCCTCGATCACACTCCAGAACAGCGCCTGCGCCGAATGCGGGGTACGCAAATCCTTTTCCGCCAGCTGCTCATGCTTGAGACCAATGCGGCGCAGCACTTCAAACGCATCGACACCCATATCCTGCATGGCCTGATACGCGAGCCGGATCATCACTCCCGCATCGGTAAATCCACTCATTCAGTACCTGCTTCCAGATTGGTTTCGGGGTGGGAGGAAAGGATCAATTAACTGCATGAAAAACCGGAAAATTCCGGCAAGACTGCGGTAATGATAGACAGCGCTGCCGGCATTGACAATAGAGACGCAACCGCACAGGAAGAGCCCGCAAACCCGCGCCGGCATTGACTGTACGGACACTCAAAAAGGGATGGCGGGCAATGGCGGACCCCCTTGATTCCTTTATACTTTGCGCCATTTCCGCATCCACTTCTCCGAGGAAGGCGACATGTCCGCAACCATCGAACTCGATCAGGCACCCTCCACCCTGAACCTCTACCTGCGCGCCGCCACCGCGAAAAAATCCGGCAAACTGCAGGGCGACAGCCTGCCCAAACTGAAAATCTGCCTGAAGAACGTCAGCGCCAATCTGAAGAAGCTGAACGAATACCGCCGGGTGTGCGGCTTTCCGGTCAGCGGCAGCATGCCCGTCACCTACCCGCACATTCTCGCCTTCCCGCTGCACATGGAACTGCTGGTGAATCCGCTGTTCCCGTTCCCGCTGCTGGGCCTGGTGCACGTGCGCAACGACATCACCCAGTACCGCGCCATCGGCAATCAGGAAGTGCTGGATATCGAGTGTGAACTGGCCGGCCCCACCGCCGTGTCGAAAGGCCTGGAGTTCGACATCGTCACCAAAGTCAGCGTCGGCGGCAAACTGGTGTGGGAAAGCGTGAGCACCAACCTGTTCCGCACCAAAGGCGACGGCAGCGACAAGAAAGACGGCGAGAAAAAGGAAGACACCTTCTCCGCCGACAACATCGATTTCTGGAACGTGCCGGAAAACATCGGCCGCCGTTACGCGAAAGTGTCCGGCGACACCAACCTGATCCACATCCACGCCGTCACCGCCAAGCTGTTCGGTTTCCCCCGCGCCATCGCCCACGGCATGTGGAGCAAGGCCCGCGCCCTCGGCGCACTGGATTCGCAGCTGCCGAAAGGCCCGTTCAAGGTCAGCGTGGCCTTCAAGCTGCCGGTATTCCTGCCCAACAAGGTGCAGTTCCTCTACACCAATACCGGCGACCACATCGAATTCCGCGTCAAGGACCAGAACGGCCAGAAGCCCCACATGGCGGGGTCCATCACCACGCTGTAAGCAAGGGGCCGGGTTTACCGGCCCTTTCTTTTTCTGCATCATGCGCACAGGCCCACTCTTTTTTTGCACTCTGATCCTGCCCGCATGTCCAGCACACCCACCACACTTCCCACCGGTTATCTGCTGCAAAACTGCCGTCACGTCCTGACGTGGGTGACGGATCTGTATGCCGACCTGCTGTCAACGGAGGAAACAGATTTCTTCCACCGCTTTTCACGACTGCCGGAAGACGCGCAAAGCCTGTATGTGCGCCTGCTCACCCGCAAGGGCCCACTGCTGGCGATCGACAGTCTGAACTATGCGGAAGTCCCGTCCACCGCAAGCGCACTGGAAGCACTGTGCGCGGCCGGCTTTGCCAGCCGCAATCCGCTGGCCGAAGCGCAGGACTATCTGGCCCTGCTGACCAAGCCGGAACTGGTGACACTGGCAACGGAGTTCACGAATAAAAGCAGCGCCAGCAAAATGCCCCGCGCCGAACTGGCGGAGCAAATCATCACACACATTCCGGCTGAAAAACTGCGCGCCGACATCGCCCAGCTGCATCCCTGCGTGCGTGCAGAACAGCGTGAAATCTTCCACCACTTCCTGCTGCTGTTTTTCGGCAACCCCTATCAGGACCTGAGCGAATTCGTCATTACCGACCTCGGCCATGTGCGTTACGAAAACTACGCCATCTGCCGGCAGACCCGCTATTTCAACAGCCGCGACGAAATCGACATCCTGCAGCGCTATTTCAGAATTGAAGAGCAGCTGCAGGACGAAGAAATACTGCAGGACGCGACCTTCCTGCTCGACCTGCACGCAGAGTTGCCGGACCACACCGGACGCCCGGAGCTGCAACGCCGCCACGAACGCATTGCCAACACCATCGCCCGTCAGCTGGAACGCCTGGAACAACCCGACGCTGCCCTTGCGATCTATCGCCAGTGCCAACAGCATCCGTCGCGCGAACGACAGGCCCGCATTCTGGCCAAACAGCAAAAGAATGCTGAAGCATTCGCGCTTTGCGAAACCATCCTACACACCAGCCAGCATCCGGAAGAACGGGAATTCGCCGCGAAGTTCGGTGCCACCCTCGCACGCAAGCTGAACACAATCCTGTCGCTGCAGGACGCCACTGAAATCACCGTCAACAGCTTCCATCTTGAACTGCCCTTCGATGACGAACCGGTGGAATTCATCGCCGCTGCCGCACTCAGCGATGACGACCACACCTGCGTGTATGTCGAGAATTCCCTGTTCAACAGCCTGTTCGGTCTCTACTGCTGGGACATTGTATTCGCCCCGGTCCCCAGCGCCTTTTTCCACCCGTTCCAGAGCGGGCCACGCCATCTGCGCAGCGAATTTTTCCACGCTGACCGGCGCGAACTTCTGCAGCAGCGGCTGGCGGAAATGGAACAACCCGGCTGGACCGAAAAGCTCTGGCACCACTTTCACCACAAGCAGGGCATCGCCAATCCATTTGTATTCTGGGACTGGATAACACCGGAACTGATCGAACTCAGCCTGCGTATCATTCCTGCATCTCACCTGCGCGCCATCTTCCGCCAGATCAGTCTGCATCCCGGCTTTTACGGCAGCGGCTTTCCCGACCTGATCCGCTTTTCCACGCAGCCGGAACCGGATTTCCGTTATGAACTTATCGAAGTGAAAGGTCCCGGCGACCGCCTGCAAGCGAATCAGCGCCGCTGGTTTGCACGCTTCCAGGAAGTTGGCATTCCCGCCCGCCTGCTGAATGTTTCCTGGCAGGAATGACGGCAATGACCGCTTCCAGCGACAAACGCTCCTTCCGCATCAGCGTCACCGACCTGGCCGAATTTTGCTGCCGGCGCGGCGACCTGAATCTGGGGCTGGAACGCACGCCGTCAGCGCAGGATGGCCAGCGCGGCCAGCGTCTGCTGCAGGCTGACAAGCCAGCCCACTACCAGAAGGAAATCAGCGTCAGCGGCGAATTTGGTAATGAAAATTTCCAGTGCATTTTGAGTGGACGGATCGATGGACTGCTGCCGCAACTGAAGCCCATCCTTTCCGCGCCACAGCCTGACAAAACAACTGGCACCAACACCACAGGCTCAGATCTGGAGTCCAGTCCACCGTCACTCACCCTCATCGAGGAAATCAAAACCACCTACTGCACGCAGGCCGAACTACCCGCCAGCCAGCAGGCCGTGCATCTGGCACAGCTGCAGTTGTACGGCGCACTCTACCTGCAACAGCATCCGGATGAACCAGCGCTCGAACTGCAGCTGAACTACTGCAATCTCGATGACGAATCCCGCTTTGGTTTTCAATCCATTGCCACCCGCGCCGAACTGGAAAATTTCTTCAGCGACTGCATCCGGCAATACAGCCACTGGCTCGATCTGCACTGCCAGCATCTGAACCGGCGCAACGCATTCCTGCAGGAACTCGCCTTTCCATTCCGCGCATTCCGACCCGGCCAGCGCGCGCTGTCAGTGCAGGTCTATCGCGATCTGCGCGATCACACGCCCGCGCTGTACCAGGCCGCCACCGGGCTCGGCAAAACCGCCGGCATCCTCTATCCCGCACTGAAACTGCTGGGCGAAAACCGCTTCAGGCAGATTATCTATGTCACCGCCAAAACCAGTGGCCAGCGCAGCGTGCAGCAAGCCCTGCAGCAGATCGCGCAGTCCGAACACAACACCCACACGCCACTGCGCATCCTGTTTCTCGTCGCCCGCGAACGCCAGTGTTTCTGCGACAACGCCACCACCACACCCTGCAACTGGCAAACCGGTTTTTTCGATCGCCTGACCGCCGCCCGTCTCCACTTCCAGCAGCAATCGCACTGGACCAGCGACGACCTGCTGCAGCTGGCACAACAGTTCTGCCTCTGTCCCCACGCCCTCAGCCGTCATCTGTTACCGTGGGTCGACCTGGTGGTGTGCGATTTCAATTATGTCTTCGACCCCAACGCCCGCCTGCATGACTATCTGGATACGAACGAAAAAAACATCGCCCTGCTGGTCGACGAAGCCCACAACCTGCCGGAACGGGCCCGTGACATGTTCAGCGCGCAGCTGCAGCAGTCACCATTGCAGGCTGCGGCAAAGCAAATGAAAAAGGGCGCGCCGAAAAAGCGTCTGAAACAGCTGCTGCAATTTTTTCCGGCCGAAAACAGTGCACCCACCGCTCAGAACGACCTACCGGAAACGCTCGCCACTACGGTGACACTGCTGGCCGAAGAATGGCTCGACTGGTTCGCACAGCAACAGTGGCTGGTGTTTCCCGACGACCTGTTTGAAACCCTGATGACCTGCGTGCGCTTTGCAAAACGCACCCAGCACTGGCAGCCGGAAGACCGCCTGATCACCCGCAGCGATCCCGTCCCCTCCCTGGAGATCTTCTGCACCGATCCGGCACCGCGCATCGGCAACATCAGCCGCCAGTTTCACGGCCGTGCATTCTTCTCCGGCAGCCTGCTGCCGCTGGAATTTTTTGCCGGCGCCCTCAACGATGAACCTTTTCCCTCGCAGCTGAATCTGCCCAGCCCGTTTCCGCCCCAGCACCAGTGCACGCTCGTCGTCCCCATCAACACGCGCTTCGACGCCCGCGCGCACTCCATTGCGCCCATCGCCGAACTGATTACTACCGTGTGGAACGCCAAACCCGGCCGCTATCTGGTGAGCTTTCCGTCCTACCCCTACCTGCAGGACGTGCTGCACCACCTGCAACAGCACCACGCCTATCTGCCTCTGCTGGCGCAAACCAGCGGCACCCAAAGCAACGACCGATTTCTGGAAACATTGCAGCAGTCGGAATATCTGGCGCTGGTGATCGCCGGTGGCAGCTTCGCCGAAGGCCTCGACCTGCAGGACAACAAACTGCACGGCGTCATCATCGTCGGCACCTGCATGCCACCGCCGTCCCTGCAGCGGGAACTGATCCGCGAACAGGCCGACGCACAGCAGCACAACGGCTTCGACTTTGCCTACCGTTTTCCGGGCATCAACCGCGTCATCCAGACCGCCGGCCGCGTCATCCGCAGCGAAACCGACCGCGGCCTGGTCATCCTCGCCGACGACCGCTTCACCCGCGCCGACACCCGCCGTCAACTACCCGCCCACTGGCAGCCCCGCATCATCAACCACCTGAAAGATCTGCCCGGCCCCCTACAGGAATTCTGGTCCGCTCCCGTATAATGCTGCGCCATATGTCCACGACAGCACCCACACCCGTTCCCACACTTCTGGTTTTCGACTCCGGCATCGGCGGCCTCAGCATCGCCGATGAAATCCGTCGCACCCTGCCCGCCTGCCGTCTGGTCTATGTGGCCGACAACGCGATCTTCCCCTACGGTACCCAGGAAGAAAGCGTGCTGGTGAACCGCCTGCTGCAACTGCTGCCCACACTGGAGCAGTACGCCCGGCCCGACCTCATCGTCATCGCCTGCAACACCGCCAGCACCGTGGTGCTCGAACCGCTGCGCGCCCAGACCATCACCCCCATCATCGGCGTGGTGCCCGCCATCAAACCCGCCGCGCAACTCTCGCAGAACCGCAGCATCGGCCTGCTCGCCACACCCGGCACCGTCAAGCGCCAGTACGTGCAGCGCCTGATAGACGAATTCGCCCAGGGCTGCGCCGTCATCAAGACCGGCTCGGCGGAACTGGTGCACCAGGCGGAAAACAAACTGCGCGGACTGCCAGTGGACGAAACCCTGATAGCCCGAGAAGTCGCACCCCTGGTGAATCAGGAAAACCCGCCCGACGTCGTCATTCTCGGCTGCACCCACTTCCCCTTCCTGCGCGAGGAAATCAGCCGCGCCCTGCCCGTTGGCACCCGCCTGATCGACAGCGGCGACGCCATCGCCCGCCGTGCGCAATTCCTGCTGCACGACTGGCACCCCTCCGCCGCCACACTGCCCACCACCCTGACCGATAATGAATTTTTGTTTACCGCCGACACCGAGCCCGCGCGACAACTGGCAAATCTGCTGCATTTACACGGCTTTGCCCGCGTGCGCACGCTCG
>CAZBII010000164.1:0-10523 GCA_964491665.1 uncultured Moraxellaceae bacterium | reverse complement strand
CGACTTCGGCCAGCACATCGTCGAGCGGACGCGAGACTTCCTCGCCACGGGTGTAGGGCACCACGCAGAAGGTGCAGTACTTGCTGCAGCCTTCCATGATGGAGACAAAGGCCTTGGGACCGTCCACGCTGGGTTCCGGCAGCTTGTCGAATTTTTCGATTTCCGGGAAGGACACATCCACCACCGCCTCGTGGGAGATGTCCACCACCTCGATCATGTTGGGTAATCGGTGCAGGGTCTGCGGCCCGAACACCAGATCCACGAACGGGGCGCGCTGGCGGATGGCATCGCCTTCCTGACTGGCCACACAGCCACCGACGCCGATCAGCAGCTCCGGGTTTTTCTCTTTCAGCTTTTTCCAGCGTCCCAGCTGGTGAAACACTTTCTCCTGCGCCTTCTCCCGCACCGAACAGGTGTTCAGCAACAGCACGTCGGCTTCCTCGGCGTTGTCGGTGAGTTCCAGCTGATGGGTCACGCCGAGGAGGTCCGCCATGCGAGCCGAATCGTATTCGTTCATCTGGCAGCCGTGGGTTTCAATAAAAAGCTTCTTGCGCATGGGGAAATTCAGGACTTCGGGTGGACAGGATCGGTGGCGCATTATACAGGCGGCCCCCCTGTTTTCACAGTTGGCTGCGGGTTACCATCCGGGGACGTCAAAAAATGCCGGGGAATCAGGAGGAAAGCGTGTTCGCAAAATGGCTTTGGATCGGGCTGCTGGGTATTTCACTGGCGGCGCAGGCGAAGGAACTGCCGGTGAACACCCGTCTGGGCGGGGATTTCCAGCTGGTGTCGACGGTGGCTGACAAGGATCAGCTGAGCGATTTCAAGGGCCGTCTGGTGCTGCTGAATTTCGGTTATACCTCGTGTCCGGACATCTGTCCCATGGTGCTCACCCGCATGGCCAAGGTGATGAATGAACTGGACGAGCGCGGCCAGGTGCAGCCGCTGTTCGTCACCTTCGATCCGGAGCGCGACACGGCTGAGCGGCTGGCGGCCTATCTCCAGCATTTCGGCAAGGACTTCATCGGCATGACCGGCACGCCGGAGCAGGTGGCGGCGGTGGCGAAACGCTATGGCGTGGTGTATCTGCCGCAGAAATCCGGCTCCGCCGCCGGCACCCTGTTCGCGCACAGTGACTATATCTATCTGCTGGACCAGCAGGGCCGGGTACGGGCGCTGTTCTCCAGTTCCGAGCCGGTGGAAGACATGCTGGATGCGATCGAGAGCCTGCTGGACGAGTAAGCGGCATTCAACGGCAGGCGCTGAATGCCGCTGATTCACAGTCAGTGGTTGCAGGCGACCTGGGCGGGCACCGGCGTTACGCATTCCGTGCAGGCCAGGTCGGTAGTGATTCCCTTCAGGTGCTGGTCGAACCAGTTCAGCATTTGCTGATCGGCGGGAATCCGGGTGCCGGAGTCAAACAGATGACCGCCTTTGCCAAACCACAGCATTGAACGTTCCCGGCCGGTGGCGGCAACCGCGTCGAAATAGCAGCTGGAGGCCTGGGGGAACGCCAGGATGTCGTTCAGCGCGTGAATCAGGCGGACGGGTGTGGAATTGCCCGTGACGAACTGGCTGGCGCTGGTCGAGTGCAGTTGTTCGGCAGTAACCGGGTCCAGATCAGCGAAATTGGTAGTGATCAGTTCGTCCTGATCCAGCAGTGAAAGCAGACGCTGATACATCGGGCGAACCAGGTTGCTGCCGGTGCCCCAGGCACCCTCCACATCGGCCAATGGTGCGTACGCGACCACAGCCTGCACCTCGCTGGACGTAGCGTACGGGCACTGGTCACTTTCAAACTCGCTGACATTGGCGGTTTCACCCAGCATCAAGGCCATCTGGCCCCCAGAAGAAATGCCCATCACGCCTATTTTGCCCGGATTGATTTTTTGCGTGAAAATTTCGGTGTTGCTGGCATTTGCCCTGATCCAGCGGACGGCGCATTTGGCGTCCTGAATCTGGGCCGGCCACGGATTGCGGGTTTGGGTGCCGTTGATGTCCACCACGCCGTCTGCATTAAGGCGTTCGGCCGTCAGCCGGTAGTCGATGGTGACGCCGACATAGCCGGCGGCGGCCACCCGTTCAATGGTTTTGTCTATGCCGTCGTCATACAAGGTTTTGCTGTCCCAGCCGCCGCCGTGAATCAGCAGAATGACCGGGAAACCATCAGCGGGGGCACTGGTAGTCGGGGACACAACGTCTGCTCCCAGATTCTGGGTGCCGGCGCTGTCGGTGATGGTGGTGTAAGTGAAGCGGGGGCCTTTGCAGCTAATCAGGGTGGTGCAGGCCAGCAGTATGCCGGCGTAGAACAAATGTTTAGACTGGCGTTTCCGGAGACGGAACATAAACTCATTTCCTTATTGTTATGATGATCCACTGTGTTGTGCTGTCTGGCGCCGCCAGAAGCCGACGCGATTGTGTCACAGTATTTTTCCCGATTGAACAAACGAGTGACTGACATGAAAATTGAAACGGTTCTGCGTGTAGTGGTGTTGTGGCTGGTGGCGGGTTTTGCCTGGGCGGATGACATGGTGGTTACGGATGGCTGGGTGCGGCTGGTGCCGCCGGTGAGCCAGAACAGCGCCGCCTATTTCACGCTGCAGAATTCGTCGGACAAGGCGGTCGACATTCTCTCCGCCAGCAGCGATGTGGCCGATGTTGTGGAGCTGCACAATGTGATTCACGCGAATGGCGTCATGTCGATGCAGAAGCAGGACAAGGTGACGGTGCCGGCGCAGCAGAAACTGGCATTCAAGCCCGGTTCCTATCACGTCATGCTGATCGGTCTGAAAAAGCCGCTGCAGGAAAACCAGGCCGTCAATCTGACCCTGCAGCTGGCCGGCGGCGCAACACTGACAGTGCCGCTGACGGTGAAAGCCGAGGCAGGTAATCAGGGCCACGACATGCATCAGCACCATCATCACTGAGCGGCCCATGAGCACGAATACCGCTGCGCCGGCCGGCTTTGACAGTTTCGAATTTGCCGCCAACGGCATTTCCCATCGCGTGCTGAAAAAAGGTGACAGCCGCCAGCCCGGCGTGCTGTTGCTGCAGGAATTGCCCGGCATCACGCGGGCCACCCTGGATCTGGCGGAACGTCTGCATGACGACAGCTTCACGGTTTATCTGCCCGTGCTGTTTGGCGCGCCGGATTCCCCCTGGCAGCCGGTGAAAAATTTTATCCGCCTCTGCATCAGCGCCGAATTCCGTTTGCTGACCCAGCGCGGGCGCGGACCGGTCAGCGATTATCTGCGCGCGCTGTGCCGACACATGCAGCAGGAATGCGGTGGCCGGCCGGTGGGCGCCATCGGCCTGTGTCTGACCGGCGGTTTTGTGCTGACGCTGATGATCGATGCAGCCGTGGCGGCGCCGGTGATGAGCGAGCCGGCGCATCTGGATGGCGCATTGGATGCGTTTCGTGCCACGCCGTCGGTGGGCGTGCCGGCAGAGGATTTCGCGGCGGCGAAGACGCGTTCCGAACGTGAAAACGTGCCGGTGCTGGGGCTGCGTTTTACCCACGATGTCACCTGTCCCAACGCGCGCTTTGACTATCTTTCCGAGCAGCTGGGCGAACGCTTCCGCCGTATTGATATTGATTCCTCGCTGTTCAACCGGCACGGCATCAAGCCCTGGGCGCATTCAGTGCTGACGGAGGATTTTGTCGACCGGCCGGGGCATCCCACCCGTCATGCCTATGATGCGGTGGTGGAATTCCTGCGGGAGCGGCTGCTGTAGACGCGATGGAATTCCGGTGGATCAGTTTGGGCGAATGGCAATAAAAAAGGGCGCAGTTGCATGCGCCCTTTTTGTTGCCTGTGCGAATGATCGTAAAAATATCAGGCCGCTTTTTTCAACTGCTGATCGACACTGAACTTGCCTGCCCCATGCACTACCAGGAACAGAAAGCCGCCAGCGATGGCAATGTTTTTCATGAACATGATCGACTGCATCTGGTCAGCGAAATTGTTGTGGAAGACCAGCGCCGACACCAGCGAAAAGCCCGACAGCAGGAATGCCACGATGCGGGTCTGGAAGCCGGCGATGATCAGCAGGCCGCCGCCCAGTTCCAGCGCAATCACCAGCGGCAGCAGCAGGCCGGGCAGGCCCACCGATTCCATGTAGGCGGCGGTGCCGGCATAACCGGCGCCCAGCTTGCCGTAGCCGGCCACAACGAACAGCACTGCAATGAAAACGCGGCCGCCCAGTTCAAACAGATCGAATAAAGGTTTCATGTTGGTTCTCCCGGTGATGTTGGTTAGTCAGTGGTGTTAAAAAACGGTTGGTAAAAATCAGTCGGTCAGCGTGCCCAGCTGGTAATCGCGGATCGCCTGCTGGATCTGGTCGTGATTGTTCATCACGAACGGTCCGTATTGCGCCACCGGCTCCCGCAGCGGTCTGCCCGCCAGCAACAGCAGATGCGCACTGTCGCCGGTCTGCAGGGTGAGTGTTGCGCCCGGTTGCAGCTGCGTCAGCGCCTGCGCTTTCAGCGTTTCGCCGTTCACCGTGGCCGCTCCGGCGTACAGGAACAGATTGGCGTGCAGATGCGCATCCAGCGTGAAGGTCAGCGGCTGCGTGCCGTGCAGTTCGATGTCCCACAGATGCGGATCGGTTTGGCGCGCACCCTGTTCCGGATGTCCCACCGGACCGGTAATCACTGCGTCGCCCTGGCGGAAACGACCACCGAGCACGGCAATCTGATGTTCACCGGCCTGCACTTTCGGAATCATCTGCGGTTCCAGGTTGTGGTATTCCGCCGGCCGCATTTTTTCGTCCGCCGGCAGATTCAGCCACAGCTGGAAACCGTGAAACGCGCCTTCCTTCTGCAGCGGCATTTCCGAGTGGATCACGCCGCGCCCGGCGGTCATCCACTGCGCGCCGCCACTGTCGATCACGCCGCGATTGCCCATGTGATCCTGGTGTTCCAGCACGCCCTGCCGCATGTAGGTGACGGTTTCAAAACCGCGATGCGGGTGCGAGGGAAAGCCGGCGGCATATTCGCTGGCGTCGTCGGAACGGATCTCGTCCAGCATCAGGAACGGATCGGTCTGGGCAAAGCCGGCCACCGGCACGATGCGGCGGATTTTCACGCCGGCGCCGTCGGATGCTGCGCGGGCGTCGATGCGGCCGATGATCACGGATCGGGTTGCAGTTGCGTTGCTCATGGTGTCCTCCTGTGTGTCGCTAGTGGCTGTATTTTGCTGCTGCATCGGGCTGATGAGCCGCGCGCTTTTCAGGCGCTGATCAGCTTGTCGATTTCGGCTTTCGCGTCCGCCAGGATCTGCGGCTGCTGGTCGGCGTGCATGCTGAGTTTTTCCGCATACACGAAGGTTACGTCGGTGATGCCGATGAAGCCCAGGAACGTCTTCAGATAGGCCGTCTGGGTGTCCGCCGCCGTGCCCTGGTAGGCACCGCCGCGCGCTGCCATCACATACGCCTTCTTGTTCTTCAGCAGACCTTCCGGACCATTCGCGGTGTAGCGGAAGGTGGTGCCGGCGCGGGCCACGCTGTCGATCCAGGCTTTCAGGGTCGACGGAATGCCGAAGTTGTACATGGGCACGCTCAGCAGCAGCACGTCGTGGGTCTGCAGCTCGCCGATCAGTTCGTCCGCCAGCGCGGCGGTGGCCTGCTGTTCGGCGGTGCGCTGCTCCGGCGCGGTCAGGTTGGCCTGCAGGGTGGCCAGATCCAGGTGCGGCACCGGGTTTTGGGCCAGATCGCGCTCGGTCACCTTGCTGCCAGGATGCTGCGCCTGGAACTGCTCGATGAAGTGGCGGGACAGCTGGCTGGATTTGCCGTCGGCGCCGAAGATGCTGCTGCTGATATGTAACAGGTTCATGGGTGACTCCTTACTGTTCCGGTTGGGCTATTCGGTGTTTGTTTGCGTTGAAAACAATATTAATTCGAAAAAATAGGATTAAAATTAGAAAAAATCGGCCATAAGGATCGAATAATTCGATGAATGCACCCCGAATAACCCTGGAACAGTGGCGCGCCTTTCATGCGGTGGTGGAATACGGCGGTTATGCCCAGGCCGCCGACGCCCTGAGCAAGAGCCAGTCCACCCTCAGTTACGCTGTGCAGAAGCTGGAGCACCTGCTGGGGGTGAAAGTGCTGGCGGTGAGCGGTCGCAAGGCCCAGCTGACCGAGGCCGGCGAGGTGCTGCTGCGGCGCTCGAAACAGCTGGTGGAAAGTGCGCAGGTGCTGGAAAAGGTGGCCGACAACCTGGCGCGCGGGATCGAGCCGGTGATCAATGTCGCCATCGACGTGATCTTTCCCTACGACGATCTGCTCTGCCTGCTGGCGGAATTTTCCAGCCGTTTTCCCGATACGCGGGTGGAACTGGCGGAGGAAGTGCTGTCCGGCGGCCACGACCTGCTGCTGGCCGGCGCGGCGGACCTGCTGGTGTCGTCGCTGGTGCCGCCCGGCTTTGTGGGCGAACCCCTGCTGCAGGTGGAATTCAGCTGCGTCGCCCATCCGCAGCATGCGCTGCACCAGCTGGGGCGGCCGGTCACCCTGGAAGACCTGAAACAGCACCGCCAGATCGTCACCCGCGACTCCGGCGCCCAGCGCCGCTTCAGCGCCCCCTGGCTGGAAGCCGAACAGCGCTGGACCGTCAGCAACATGACCACCGCCATCCGCGCCATTGCCGGCGGCCTCGGCTTTGCCTGGCTGCCGCGCCTGCAGATCGGCCGCGAACTGGCGCAGGGCACGCTGCAGCCACTACCCTTGAGCGAGGGCGGCACCCGTTTCGCCCAGCTGTACCTGATTCACAAGGATCGCGACGGCGCCGGCCCGGCCACCCGCTGTCTGGTGGAACTGCTGCTGGCGCGCTGCCGGGCACTGGGCACCGCCGCACCGGATGAATGACCTGAGAGGACATCGCACATGGGGAAAATCCTGCCGGGCCTAATGCTGGCGCTGCTGGTCATTGCCACGGCCACCGTCGCCGCCGCCAAGGACACCAACACCACCGACTACTGCGCCGGCGTCATCGGCGACTGCTTCACCCCGCAGCAGGATCGCGTCTGCCTGCTGCGCTACGGCGAACGCTGCAAGGCCATCTACCACTGGAAAGTCTGCCTGCACCAGGACTGCGAGGAACGCCGGCTGGCGGACAAGTGCGACTCGCCGTATTACTTCCTCGACCAGCGCCCGAAAATGCTCGGCCAGCGCGATCTGGGGCGACCGCTGCCGCTGCAGGAATCCGTCTCCGCCCGCGACTGGCAATGCCTGTCCACCCACGGCTTTTTCTGCGACGAAGTGGCCAACGAAGCCGACTGCCAGCAGCACTACAACCAGTCCTGCGGCGAACTGAAAAACTGGCTGGCGGACGCGCGCGAACGCTGCGAGAAAAATCATGACAGCGACTGCAAGCGCATCGACCGGCTGGTGAAATACCGCCCGGCCACGCAGGAAGAAATGAAAAAGCTCGGCACCCGCCTGCCACGCGGCGGCTCCCAGGTGCGCGACCTGCTGTTCGAAGCGCTGGACATCCGGAAGAACGACGCGGCGTCCAACGCGCGCCTGCAACCGGTACTGGAATCGATTACCGGACTGAATATCGGCAGCGGACGCGCCTGGTACGACTGCACGCCGCAGCGGCCCAGCATCATCGATCTGGAGTGAACGCTGCTGCCCCTGTCGCCTCAGTGAAACGCCAGCGTGCGGCTGCACTGTCCGGGCTGCTCACGCTGGCACACGCGGAAGCGATCACCCAGTCCCACCAGTGAGAACAGCACTTTCTGCCCGTCTGCCGCACCCTGCAGGATTGCCTTGTCACCCTTGAACAGCGTCACCGGCGCGGGGCTGTGCCATTGCAGCACAATCTGCCGGAACACCAGGAACTGCGTGGTCCTCACCGACACCTGCACCGCCTCTTCCTGCGGCGGATCGGGCGGATACTGCTGGCCGCGCATGGTGCCGGTGAGCAGCACCGGATGACGCTGCTGACGGATGTCTTCCTGCAGCTGCTGCTGCAGCGTCTGCAACGGCAGGCCCTCCAGATTCGCATCCAGCACCACCAGCGCGAAATGCAGGTCGCGCTCGCTGGCAGAACCGGCCTGAATCTGCAGGCGATAGCCGCCCCCCGGCAGGTCCGGCTCAAGGCTGATCGATGCGCTGGCTTGCCCCGGCAGCAGAATGTCCTGGTCGGTGATCACCGTGACCCGCTCCGGTGCGAACCGCTGCGGCAGAAAGAGTTCGGTCGGCAGATCCGAATGCGTGCCCTGCCAGGTCACCAGTGCGAACGGCCGGTCTGCAAACAAACGCTGGCCGTGGGTGTCGATGGCCGCCCAGTCCATCACCTTGCCGGCGCCATCCTTTGCCAGCGGATGATAAAAGAAATTCACCAGCCGCCCCTGCACCGCGCGCGGATAGATGCGGGCCACCACATCGGCGCCCACCGTCAGCTGCTCACCCTTGATGGCGGAAAAATCCTCGTCGTTCCAGCCATCGCCGTTCTGCACCACATGCGCCGGATTGCCGTTGCGCAGCTCGTAATGCTGATCCTTGTAAATATCCCAGTGCCACTGCGTGCCGGACACCGCCATCGTGTAGAAATCCAGCCGTCTGTCCGGCTGCCCATTCCGGTTCGTGCGTTCAGTGTCGCTGGCGTCCAGTGCCTGATAGGTGGCATTCACAATGCGCGCATAATCCTTCGAGCCGCCATTCTGGTCATGCAGCCACATGCCGAACTCGCCGATCACCACCGGCATTTTCAGGAAGCGCGTCTCGTCGCGGACATGGTCGATATCGGGAAAATATTCCGCGTTCTCCACCCGGTTCAGATTGGTCACACCCATGCGGGCGGCGTCGTAGAAATGCGGCGCGAACACATAACCGGACGCGGGAATATCCCGCAGATAGTGCCCACCGGTGGGCGGCGTGAAAAAGCCCGCGTTGGTATGCCAGAACACCAGCGGCTCGGCGTACACCCACTGCTGCTGCCAGCCGGTTGCATCCATCACCGCCCGCACCTTGCGATAGAAAGGCCACAGCCTGTCGTTGTCGAATTCATCCGCCGTACTGACATGGCCACGGCCATAGGTGGGCTCGTTGAACGGCTGCACACCCAGAATGAAATTCCACTCATCGGCGCTGAATTTATCCTTCAGATACAGCAGCGACTCCCGCAACTGCCACAGGAACTCATCCTGCACCCGGCGCTCGCCCGCCAGCGTGTACACCGGCGCGTTGTCCCAGAAATTGCGATAGCCCGCGCGCACCCGCTGATTCAGGATCGTGTTCATGCTCCAGCTGAAACACAGCACACCGCAGCCGGCCTGCCGGTAATCACCACCTTCGATAATCCAGCGCGGCGCACCGTTGCCGGTGAACCTGTCATCGGCGCCGAACAGATGGCGCGAATACAGATCCGTGTGGTAATCGAGGAACACATACATGCCCTCGGCGATGGCGGCCTTCACCTGCCCGGCGATGGCATCCAGATAAGCCGTGTCCAGCGTGTCCACCTGGGGATGCGTGCCCTCCCAACTCAGGGTGAAGCGCACCAGATTCGCACCGCTATACTGACGCATCAGGGCAAAGGCGCGGGCGGCATCATCGGCGTTGTCGAACGGCTTGAAACCCCGGCTGGCCAGTTTCACCGAACCGGACACGTTCCAGCCGTGGAAAATCACCTCGCGGCCACTGGCATCGAAAAAGGCCGGGTCGGAACGGACGGCATCCAGATGCAGGGTCTTGGTGCCGATGGAAAGCGGGGCGGTGGACAGAGGCACGGCCGCCTGGGCGATACTGGCCAGCAGTGCGCAACAGGCAGACAGAAGAAGGGTGGGCAGCCGAACCATGGCGGAATTCCCTGATTATTGTTGTAGTGGTACGAAAGTACCACTAGAGACCGGCGCAGGCAATAAAACCCACAAGGAGAAAACACACCATGCCCCGCATGATCTTCGTTAACCTGCCCGTCACCGACCTGCCCCGAGCCATGGCCTTCTACAGCGCCCTTGGCTTCACCAACAACCCCCATTTCACCGACGACACCGCCGCCTGCATGGTGTGGAGCGACAGCATCCACGTCATGCTGCTCACCCACGCCAAATGGAAGCAATTCACCAGCCGCCCGATCCCGCCGTCCACCGCCAGCGAAGTGCTGCTGGCCATCACCCTGGACAGCCGCGCCGACGTGGACGCCATGAACCAGGCCGCCGCCGCGAATGGCGGCACCGCCGACATCAATCCCACCCAGGACATGGGCTTCATGTACAGCCGCCCGCTGGCCGACCCCGATGGCCATGTGTGGGAAGCGTTCTGGATGGACCCGGCGGCGGTGCCGGGCTGAGGCAAAGCAAAAGGGCGGCTGGGAAGTCGCCTTTTTTGATTGTGGAGCGCGTGGGAAGGGGCTCGGGGAGCGTGGGAAGAGATTCGGGGACCGTGGGAAGAGGTTCGGGGATCGTGGGAAGGGGGGGCGGGGACCGGGGGAAGAGTTGGGGGGAGCGTGGGAGGGGGTTCGGGGAGCGGGGGAAGGGGTACGGGGAGCGTGTGGAGACGTTGGGGGAGCCGGGGGA
>CAZBII010000163.1:0-10571 GCA_964491665.1 uncultured Moraxellaceae bacterium | reverse complement strand
AGCAGCATCTGCTGGCGCGTCGCACGCCGGTGGCGATTCAGCTGAATCGCCGCATCACCGACATTCCTGACAGACACCGGCCCACGACACACCGCCACCCACTGCGTGAAGAACAAGACAGTCACCTGAATTGAAGGCGTGACCAGCGCGATTGACCCAGCGGTGGTAGTTGATGAACACCGTGGGACAACCCATGTTGCCGTACTCGGCGAAATTTTTTGCCACCGCAGCAGGATCGATCTGGCAGGACGCGGCCACCGCTGCGTTCTTGCTGGCATCCACCTGATGCGCAACGTAGTGCTTGACCTGCTGCGCCTCAATGCCGGACACCGACAGCAGATCCTGCAATGACTGCACCCAGTAACGACCAATGGCCTCAATGCCTTCGGGTTTCTGCTCAAAGGAAAAATAGTATTGCGCCGGATCGTAATGTTCGAGACGGATGGGAAACTCGCCCTTGACCATCATAGTCCGCACCAGACTGGGATCAGTACCATGCACGATCCCTCTCACACGCCAGCGTTCCGATGCACTCACCTGCAACGCCACTGCTCCGTCACCGATTGCAGCACTCATCTGCAGGATTTCCGGATTGGCAAACTTGCTGAGCGTTTCCGCACACACGATAACGCCGGTACGTGCGCCCGCCTCAATCCACTGCTGCGCCTGAATCAGCGCCAGCACGCCCGTGGAGCAACCTGACTTGATGTCCCAGCAGCTGACATTTCTGAAACCGAATTCGCCAGCCAGCAGCGCACTGGTGGTGGTCACCGGCATCGGGCTGGAAATTCCGCCCAGAATGAAAAACTCGGCTTCATCCAGAATGGCCGGATTGCGTTCCACCAGTTGCGCAACGGCATTGCGGGCCAGATCCAGCGCATTGTTTTCCGGCGGGCAGAAATAGCGCTGACGAATCCCCATGCCCTGCTCAATGAAACGCGCCAGCCTGCCACTGTCGCCCTTGCCAAGACGCGCAAACAATTCGGCGTTACTGACCTGCTCCAGTGCGTTGAAGTCGCAGGTGGCGATATCGGTGATTTCGATTCCGGTCTGGTAATCACGGGCTTTCAGCACGATGCGTTTCCTTAAAAATCAGAAATGGAATACTACTCAGTAAACGCCGGGGATCAGGCGCCGGGTGCGCTGACTGTATTGCACATAATCATCGCCAAAGGTAGCGGTCAGTGCGCGCTCCTCGACCTGAATGCGGTACAGATAGACGGGAATCAGCAGCAACGCCATCGCCACCAGGCTCATGCTGTTGTTCAGCAACAATGCCATGCCCAGATACAGCAGCAGCGCACCGGAATAGCCAGGATGGCGCATGTACTGATAAATGCCGTCGCTGCGCAGCTTGTGCTCCTCCAGAATCACAACATTGGGCGTGAACTGCTCCTTGAGATCGCTGATGGCTTTCACCCGCACCCAGGCGCCCAGTGCCAGCACGACACCACCCAGTACCAATGCCATCAATTCACTGCCAAACAACTGCGAACCGGACAGAAACGACAGGACCAACCCAAGCACAACTGCAACGGTCGAACCCACCTTCAACACCTGCAGCGACGAACTGTCCCACTGACTGTCAGGATTATGGTTGATACGCCAGTTCACAGCTTTGTTCTCTTTTGTAACCCAGATGATGACGGCGACAACAAACAGCAACTTTCCGATCATGTTCAGGTACTCACGGCAACAGGAAAAACACAGACAGACGCATTGACCGGACGTCCGGCAAATACGTGCAAAACTATAGCATTTTCCCCGTGTTATTTACATGATTTTGGCTTGACCCTGCACAGGTCAATTCATAGTATGGCCGCTCAATTTTACTGCCACACTGCCGGATTTTTTTCTCATGCTCGCCAGTTTCATCAAACAATTTCACTTCCGGCGCATGCAGCGCGCCACACTCAATCCGGCTCCACGCCAGGAGGCGATCCTGCTCGACATCCTGCGCGCCAATCGCAACACCGAATTTGGCCGCGCTCACCAGTTTGATTCGATCCGCTCCATTGCCGAATTCCGCGCACGTGTTCCCGTCAGAAGCGCAGCGGAATATGGTCCCTATCTGAAGCGGCTGTATCAGGGCGAAAAAAATCTGCTGACGGCGGAATCGCCCTACTTCTTTGCAATGACTGCTGGTTCAACCGGCGATTACAAATACATTCCGGTCACCAAGCGCTTCAAGAAGGAACTCGACCGCTCCGTCTACGCGTTCTATCACCTGCTGGAAACCAACTGCCCCGAATTCAGAACCAGCCCCATCCAGTTTTTCGTCGGCTCGGCGGAAGGCGGCACGTCACCGGGCGGCGTACCACAGGGATTCATTTCCGGATTCAACTACAAGAATCTGCCGGCGTTCATCCGTCGCAAATTTGTGATTCCCTACTGGGTATTCACACTCACCGACATGGACGACCGTTTTTACGCGATGGGACGGTTTCTTGTTGCCAGCGGCAAGGTGACAGGATTTGGCGGATTTTCACCGCTGGCGATGATCAACATGGTCAATACGCTGCTGCGCAATCTTCCCATGCTGGAACAGGACATCCGTGACGGCACGCTGACACTCAGCAATGCACTGCCCGCCAATCCCTACACTCCGGATGCCCTGCCCCACTTCCGGCCCGATCCTGCGCTGGCGCAGCAGATCGCGCAGTGGCAGGGCAGCGGCAGACCCGTGCCCGAACTGATGCAGATGCTGTTTCCCAAACTGAAATATATCGCCAGCTGGATGGGCGGCAACATGAGTTACACCATGGAATCACTGCTGCAGCTGCTGGGCCCGAAACAAGTGCACGAGATGCCGTTCTCCGCCAGCGAAGGCTTGTTTGGCGTACCATTCGAGCTACAGCGGGAAGGCGGCATCGCCGCCATCAACAGCCATTTTCTGGAATACATCCGCGAAGAAGATATCGACTTGCAAAATCCACCCGTCTATTGCGCGTGGGAACTGGAGGAAGGGCGTCACTACTACCAGATCATCACCACATCCGCAGGGCTTTACCGCTACAACATGGAAGACCTGATCCGGGTCAACGGCTTTTACAACAAGGTTCCGGTTGTGCAGTTCGTATCGAAAAAAGCACGCCAGATTTCCATCGGCAACGAACGCATCAACGAAAACGATGTGACGGAAGCCTGCCGCCTGACCTGTGAAAAGACGGGCATCCATTTCGACCAGTTCGTCCTGTTTCCGACGCGGGAGAATCGCTACTGTCTGGTGGTGGAAGAATGCGGAGAAAATCTGGCGGAGTTCGCGCAACTGTTTGAAACCACGCTGCGCGCGCTGGCCAAAGGATATGATGTGGAACGCAAGGGGCTGTCGCTGGCACCTGTCAAGCTGCTGGAAACTCCAGCCGGCAAACTGCAGGACTATGTGAACGCAATCTACTTCCGCTCGGCACTGCCCAGCTCGCAGTACAAACCGATTCACCTTTCCAACAGTTTCACCGATGTGGACAGCTTCCCGGTGGTGAAAATGGTCGAAACCGTCTGACCGCAGCAGCCCGCCAGCGAAGTGGTGCAACTTCACCACCACTTCGCTGCCAGAGCCTGCTTACATGCGATAGGCGCCCGACTGGATCTGCGCGAAGATGCCCGCATCCAGTTGCCGGTAACCCTGATCACGTCCCGCATAATAGAACAACGGATCGCTCACCTGCTCCAGATCGAAGCCTTCGTTTTTCAGCTCCACCTTGCGGTTTTTGAACGTGCCGGTGATTTCATGCTCGTCTCGCACCCGCAGAAACAGCGGTACCGCGTAGGACGGCAGTTTCTGCGACAGGGTGTTGCCCAGCGCCTTCACATCGAACTGCTCCAGCGGCACCTTCAGCGTCAGCGCCGCCATGCCGGCTCGCCCATCCGCATTCGGCAACTGCACGCCGTACACCACAGCCTGCTCCACCTGATCATCACTGTTGACGACCGCTTCCACTTCCGTCGTCGCCACGTTTTCACCTTTCCAGCGAAAAGTATCGCCCAGACGATCGACAAACTGGATATGCGCGAATCCCTGATTACGCACCAGATCGCCCGTGTTGAACCAGCAATCATCTGCTTTGAACGCATCACGCAGCAGCTTTTTTTCGCTGGCCTTGTTGTCGGTGTAGCCGTCGAATGGCGCCAGCCGGCTGATCTGCGTTATCAACAAACCGGCTTCACCTGATTTTACCCGGCGCAGACGGCCACGGCTGTCACGCTGCGGCTGCTCGGTCTCCGGATCGTACGCCACGATCGCAAACGGCAGCGGACACATGCCAGCGGAGCCATCGATATTGAAATAGTTCACAAAGGCCAGATTGCATTCGCTCGCGCCATAAAATTCCGCAATGCGGCCAATCCCGAAACGCTGCTTGAACGTGTCCCAGATGTCCGGACGCAGACCATTGCCCGCAATCACGCGCACCTTATGCTGCTGGTCCAGCGCCGACGGCGACTGATTCAGCAGATAACGGCACAACTCGCCGATATAGCAGAACGTCGTGGCGCGGTAGCGGCGGATGTCATCCCAGAAACGCGATGCGCTGAACTTGCGTGACAGCGCCATGCAGGCTCCCGCGCCCAGCGCCGCGCCCCAACTCACGGTCAGCGCATTGTTGTGATAGAACGGCAACGCCACGTAGAGAACATCATCGGCGCGCAGACGCATCGAATACATGCCCACGCCGATCATGCCCATCAGCCAGCGGTAATGCGTCATCACCGACGCTTTCGGCAAACCGGTGGTGCCCGACGTGAAGATATAGAAACACGCCTGGCTCATCTTCACCTGTCGCGTGGTGTCCGGATTGGCCGTGGACTGGTTGCGGCTGATTTTTTCCAGATCGATGAATCCTTCAGGGCACGGCTGGTCCTGCGCGGACAGCCAGTAATGCCGGATGGATGCGTCCTGCTGCGGTGTGAACGGCGTCGTTTCCAGCGTGGGCAAGCATTCAGCGGACGTCACCATGGCATTGGGCTTTATCAGACCGATGCTGTGGCTGAGCACTTCATCGCGCTGGTTGTAGTTGAGCATGCCAGCGACTGCACCCAGCTTGACGATGGCCGCCACACACATCAGCAGTTCCGGGCGCGTCTCCATCAGCACACCGACCACATCACCGCTGCGAATGCCCTGCTGCTGCAGCACGGCCGCCACCTGATTCACGCGCGCGTTGAATTCCCTGAAGGTCCATTCCACATCGCCGAAACGTATAGCCGGACGTGCGGGAAAGCGCTGCGCCTGTGTCTCCAGCAAACGCCCCAGCGACCAGGCCCGGTTCGGACTGACACGCGCCATGTACAGCAGGCCGCGGATAATCGGCAGGGTATCCGGCAGCATGCGCAGATACCCCCTGACCAGATCTGCGAAGGAAATCCGGTTGCGATTCACTTCCATGTCTCAGTGCCTCACCGCTGGTTCTGATGCACTCGAGCCGGCGGGGTTCAGCGCGACTTCGTCCACATTTTCCTGCGCAGCCGTTGCCGCCGATTTGGGCGCCGGCCTGAATTTCTGCAGGACTTCCTCATAGTTGGCCGGCGGTTCCTCATGCACGAACTGGTAGGTGAAGTTGATAAAACTCTCCGCCGTTTTGGGCGACAGGTAATAACCCACGAGTGCAATCAGACCGGCCACACTCATCTTGCGTTTGTTCTGCGTGATGATGATGTCGAGCATCCAGCGCACCGCCGTCGCCGGCGACATCACCGGCATGTAGCGGTAGATTTTGGTGGGCGCAATCATGGGCGTGCGCACCAGCGGATAGTTCAGCGTGGAAAAACGCACACCGGTGTGGGCGAACTCATTGGCCGCCACCCAGCTCCAGCCTTCCAGCGCCCATTTCGATGCCAGATATGCCGAAAAGCGCGCCGGATTGGCCTGCACTCCCAGCGTGGACACGTTAACGATGTGCCCATCGTTGCGCGCCAGCATGCCCGGCAGCAGATTCATCGCCATGCGGATCGCGCCGAAATAGTTCAGCTGCATGGTGCGCTCATAGTCGTGAAAGCGGTCAAACGTGAACTTGATGGAACGCCGGATCGAACGCCCCGCATTGTTGATCAGGATGTCCACATGACCATGATCGTGCAGCGCTTCCTGACAGATCCGGTCGCAGTCGGCCATGTCGGTCAGGTTGCCGGCGTACACATACGCCTTGCCACCCGCGCTGCAGATGTCCTCTGCCATATCCGTCAATGTGTCTTTCGAACGTGCCGTCAGCAGCACAGTCGCCCCGGCCGCCGCCAGCCGCTGGGCGACGAGCGCTCCAATGCCGGAACTGGCCCCCGTCAGCAGCACCACCTTGCCGGACACCCGCTGCCGCAGGGCATCTTCCGGGCCCAGCACGCTCTTGATATTCCACTTCAGGTGATCCCCCAGGCGCCGGAAATACGGCAGGATTTTCGGAACTCGAAACTTCACTTGGTCAGACATGGCCTTGCTTCCATTTTGGGATTGAACAAAGTGTTCATTGTACACCGTGTTCATTTTCTGGAAAGAGGGCCGAGGAGGTATCCGGAAACCGCCAGGACCCGGCACACTGCCTGGCAGTTGCACGATTTTTGCTCGACCAATCAAGCACCTATCCGGGAGGAAGCTGGATCAAACCGAAAAATGACCTGCATCAATTGAGAAACCGGAGAGCGACCTTATATAGATTTCGTACCAGAAAAACCTATCTGCACAAGGAGGAAATACCCATGTCTTCATTGCGTCCCTTCAACAGCCCGTTGAGCAACCTGGACAGTTTCCAGCAACTGGTGGACAACTTCTTTGGCCGCAGTAACCTGCCCTCCCTCGCCGATGCGGGCTTCAACATGCCGGCAACGGACATCTCGGAAAACGCCGAGGCCTACAACATCAGCGCGGAACTGCCGGGCATCAAAAAGGAAGATATCAAGGTGTCGCTGCATGACGGCGTGCTGTCGATCGAGGCCGAATCCAAAAGCGAGCACGAAGAGAAAGGCGACAAGCAGATCCGCACCGAGCGCCGTTACGGCAAGTTCGTGCGCCGCTTTACCCTGGGCACCAATGTGAACGAGCAGGCGGTGCAGGCGAAATTCGAAAACGGCGTGCTGAAACTGACCGTTCCCAAACAGAAGGAACCGGAGGCGCCCAAGCCGAAATCCATTCCGGTGGGCTGAAGTCGCCATCCTCTCAAACGTCGCCCAACAAAAAAGGCGCATCCTGTGCGGTGCGCCTTTTGATGATCCGGCTTAATGAGTAGTCCGGCAGAAAAAACTCAGGCGGTTTTCAGATCCCCGTCATCCATGCCGTTGGACATGTGACACAGGCCCTGCATGTTGAGGATTTCCACTTCCTTGCCATCCACAAAAATGATTTCCTGCTTCTGCAGACGGGTGAAGACACGGCTCACGGTTTCCACCGCCAGCCCCAGGAAATTGCCGATGTCATTGCGCGACATGGGTAGACGGAAACGGCTGGCAGACAGTCCGCGCTTGCCATGACGGGCAGAGATACTCAGTAGCAGCGCGGCAATCCGCTCTTCCGCACTCTTCTTGCTCAGCAACATGATCAGCTGCTGGTCTGCCTGGATTTCCCGGCTCATCAGCTGGAAGAAATGGCGTTGCAGGGTGGGAATCTTGGCTGACAGGTGTTCGAGTTTTTCAAACGGAATTTCACACACGGCCGCCGTTTCCAGCGCCTTGGCGGAATTGGAATGGAAGTTGGTGCTGATACCGTCGATGCCGAGCACTTCGCCGGGCAGATAGAATCCGGTGACCTGTTCTTCACCATCTTCCGTCACGGAATAGGTTTTGATGGTGCCGCTGCGCACAGCATAAATGGATGCAAATGGATCACTGGCGCGGAACAGATGCTCGCCTTTTTTCATTGGGCGGCTGCGCTTGATGATGCTGTCGAGTTCGTCCAGCTCTTTTTCCTTCACTGCCACGGGAAGGCAGATGGGATTGAGGCTGCAATCGGTGCAGGAGACATTGAGGGTGCGGGTGGGAACCCGGTTTTTGCAGTCAGAATCTGATGACATGTCTGGTATCCCGATCTCATCACAGTGCGCTGAATTAGTTCGGAATACTAACACGCCAACCCCATTTTTGCTAAACCCGACGCGCAACCTCAGGGGCCGCGCCGGATGCAAGGACGGCAATGAAAATGACTCTTGCTTACAATACGCGGGAGAACCGTCGCCCCTGTTTCATGTGATCCGGCAGGTAAACGTCGAAGGCCATGCAGATTTTTCGCACCACCAAACGCCCGCGCGGCGTGACACGGTAATTACGGCCTTCCTGCTCCAGCAGACCCTGTTCGACAAAACTGGCCAGCGCGATCATTTCGGACGGGAAATAGTCCTTGAAATCAATTCCGTAGGCCGCTTCCACCAATGCCGGCTCCAGGCCGTTCTGACACAGGAATGCCATGATCACTGCCCGGCGGATCTCGTCGTCGCGGCTCAGCTGCACCCCTGCGGTCAGGGGGGAATCATCCTCATCCAGCCGCTGCTGGTATTCGGTAATTGACTTGGTGTTCTGGCAGTACACGTTGTCGATCAGGCTGATGGCTGAAACCCCGAGACCAATCAGGTCGGCTTCCTTGTAAGTGGTATAGCCCTGGAAATTCCGGTGCAGGGCACCCCGCGCCTGGGCCTGGGCCAGTTCATCACCGGGTTTGGCAAAGTGGTCCATGCCGATATAAACATAGCCCGCGTCCACCAGCTGGTTGGAGGCTGCGCACAAGATCGCCAGCTTTTCCTCGGCGGCCGGCAGAGCCTCTTCCGGCAGCAGCCCCTGCGACTTGAAGCGCTCCGGCAGGTGGGCGTAGTTGAACAGTGAGATGCGGTCTGGCGACAGCTCGATCACCTTCTCGATGGTGGTCTGCACCGACCGCACGTTCTGGTACGGCAGGCCGTAGATCAGGTCAAAGTTCACCGAGCGGTACTGGTAGCTGCGGGCAGCCTGCATCAGTTCTTCCACCTGCGCCAGCGACTGCACGCGGTTGATGGCCTGCTGCACTTTGGTGTCGAAATCCTGAATGCCCAGGCTGATGCGATTGAAGCCCAGCCCTTTCAGCAGACCCAACTTGTCGGCGTCGATGGTGCGCGGGTCGATCTCGATGGAATACTCGCCGCGCTCGGAATCCACCAGATGGAAATGGCGACCAATCTGGTACCAGAGTTCAGTCAGCTCGGCATCACCATAGTAGGTTGGAGTGCCGCCACCCCAGTGCATCTGGTACACCGGGCGGTCGGTGCCGAACTCAGCTGACTTCTGCTTGATCTCCTTGATCAGGTGATCCAGGTACTGGCGCTTTTTGTCCTCGCTCTGGGTGATGACCTTGTTGCAGGCGCAGTAGTAGCAGAGCGATTGGCAAAACGGCAGGTGGACATAGATCGACAACGGCTTGCGGGCAGTATTGCTGCGGGACACCGCCGCCAGATAATCGGCGTGGGTAAACTCTTCGTGGAATTGCAGCGCAGTCGGATAGGAGGTGTAACGCGGCCCCGGTACGTCGTGCTGCCGGATGAATTCGCTATCCCAGAGAGATGCGCGCTGTTGCCCGCCTTTCACCAGATACATGCCTGATTCCTGCTGTTGGTAGAACCGCTTGGACAGGCCCGCGTTTATAACCTGCCAGAAATGGCTGTGGGGCCTGAAAATGCTATTAAGGCGAATTATCCATGAACCCGCCGGATTCGCGTTGATTCAGGTCAAGCAGTACTTTAGGTGGGGTAGTAGGAAAACCAAGGCGTTATAAGCGTTCCTCCATGACTAAGGATAAATCAACCACTCATGGAGCCCCCTATGCCAGCCAAGATCATTGCCATCGCCAACCAGAAAGGCGGTGTCGGCAAAACTACCTGCGCCGTCAATCTTGCTCATATTCTGAGCGAATCCCGCCGTGTCCTCCTGATCGACAATGACCCGCAGGGCAACGCCACCAAATGCTTCACCACCGATCGCATTGCTCATGATAGCGACACCCTGACCCTCTATAGCGATCGTCCGGAAGACCCGGTTGCCCCAATGGTGGTTAAGGAACACCTGCTATTACTGGGTACGCACATTCACCTGGCAGCCGTGGCCGAGCGTACCTTTGAGGTCATTTTCGATTTCCGCGCTCGCCTGCAGGCTCTGCGTGATCACTATGATGTGATCATCATCGACTGCCTGCCTAACTTTGGCTACCTGTTGAATGCCGCCCTGATCTCAGCTGACTACATCCTCGTCCCCATCGAACTGGATGTCTTCGCGCTGGATGGCCTGCGCGATCTGACAGCATCGGTTGAACGTATTCGCAACCGCCACAACCCCCATCTGAAAATGATCGGCATTCTGGCCAACAAGGTGCACGGGGCCAAAACCCGCATAGAAAAGCAGATCGAGGAGGAGCTGGTACACCTCTATGACCGCCTCCTGCTGAACACCCAGATCACGCTCAGCACCAAAATCCCCGAGAGCCATGCGTTCAGCCAGTCCATCGTTCAGCACGCACCCTCAGCCCCGCAATCGCTGCAGTATCGCCAACTGACCGACGAGCTGCTGACCCGCATGGCAACCATGGAGATTCGCGCATGAAGAAGGTGACTTCTTATCGGGAAGGTGTGCGCAAA
>CAZBII010000162.1:0-10663 GCA_964491665.1 uncultured Moraxellaceae bacterium | reverse complement strand
CCGGGATTGAAACCGTCCACCGTGCGTGACAGATACTGCCCCGGCAGCACGGTGACATGCTGCTGTTCGAACAGCTGGCGGGCGAAGTCGGTTTCGGCAATCGGTGTGCGCGGCCACAGATAGAAGCTGGCATCCGGTTTCTGCACGTCCAGTACGCCGCCGAGAATATCCAGCACGGCAGCAAATTTCTGCTGGTAGATGCGGCGGTTTTCCTTCACGTGTTCTTCGTCATTCCAGGCGGCGACACTGGCCAGCTGGTGCTGTACCGGCATGGCACAGCCGTGATAGGTGCGGTACAGCAGGAATTTTTTCAGTATCTCCGCGTCGCCCGCCACGAAGCCGGAGCGCAGACCCGGCAGGTTGGAGCGTTTCGACAGGCTGTGAAAAACCACGCAGCGTTTGAAATCGTTGTGGCCGATCTGGCGGCAGACTTCCAGCAGTCCAACCGGCGGATTCTGTTCGTCGAAATAGAGTTCGGAATAGCACTCGTCGGAAGCGATCACGAAATCATGTTCGTCCGCCAGCGCGATCAGCTTTTGCATTTCCGCCGCGCTCATCACTGCGCCAGTGGGATTGCCGGGACTGCAGATGAAGATCATCTGGCAGCGGCGCCACACCTCGGCGGGCACGGCGTCAAAATCGGGAATGAAGCGGTTTTCTTCCCGGCAAGGCAGGAAATACGGCTCGGCGCCGGACAGGTACGCAGCGCCTTCATAAATCTGGTAGAACGGATTGGGCGACACCAGCAGCGGATCGCGGGTGCGGTCGATGATTACCTGCGCAAACGCAAACAACGCCTCGCGCGTGCCGTTCACCGGCAGGATCTGGGTTTCCGCGCACAGGTTGCCGTTGCCCAGATTGAAACGGATGCAGGCCCAGCGGCTGATGGCCTGTCGCAGTTCCGGCACGCCCTTGGTGGCGGGATACACCGACATTTTGTCCAGGTTGTCCACCAGCGCCTGCTTCACAAACGCGGGGCTGGCGTGCTTGGGTTCGCCGATCGACAGCGCGATGTGCGGCAGTCCGCCACGATGCTCCACGCCCTTGAACAGCGCGGCGAGTTTTTCAAACGGGTAGGGTTGCAGCAGTTCCAGTTCCTGGTTCATCGTGTTCAGTCAGCCGGTTTGTCCAGTTTTTCCCTGATGGAATTTTCCAGGCGCGAGCACAGCGCCGGGTCTTTGATCATGTCGCCGTGCATGTCGGTGATGTAGAAAACGTCTTCCACGCGTTCGCCGAGAGTGGCAATGCGGGCGTTCTGCAGCAGCACCTGGTTGTCGAGAAAGATGCGGCCGATTTCCGCCAGCAGACCGGGGCGGTCCAGTGCCACCAGCTCCAGCACCGTGCGCTTGTGGGCGATGTCGTTGCTGATCACCACTTCGGTGGGAATGCGGAAATGTTTCAGCGCGCGCGGCATGCGCTTGTGCACGATTTCGGGATATTTTTTCGGATCGGCCAGCGCCTTCTGCAGCTTCTTCACGATCTGCTGCGCGCGGGCCGGATCGTCGCCGATGTGCGAGCCGTTTTCCTCCATGATGATGTAGGTGTCCAGACTGAAATTGCTGGTGGAGGTAATGATCTTCGCGTCGGCAATGGTCAGGTTCAGCTGGCTCAGCGCGGCCACCGTTGCCGCAAACAGGTTGGGCGCATCCTGCGTGTAGACGAACACTTCCGCCGCGCCCTGGTAATTGCGGTCGTCGGCCTTGCCCAGCAGCACCAGTGGACCGCCGTTTTCCGGGTGATTCAGAATCGCTTCGGTGTGACGCGCCACGTCGGCAAAGGTTTCCCGCAGGAAATAATCGTCGCCCAGATGTTCCCACAGTGCTTCCACTTTCTCACGCGCAATGCCGCGATTGAGCAGCAGCGCCAGCGCCTTGTCGCGGGTTTCCTCGATCCAGTCCTGGCGGTTGAGCGGGTTTTCCAGACCACGGCGCAGTGCGCGCCGCGTCTCGGTGTACAGCTGCCGCAGCAGCGACGCCCGCCAGCCATTCCACAGGTTGGGATTGGTGGCCATGATGTCGGCGGTGGTCAGGCCGAACAGGTAATCCAGCCGCACCTGATCGCCCACCTTGGTGGCAAATTCGTGAATCACGTCCGGGTCGGACACATCCTTTTTCTGCGCGGTCAGCGACATCAGCAGATGGTTCTGCACCAGCCATGACACCTGGCTGGCGTCCCACTTGCTCAGCCGGTGGTGAATGCAGAAGTTGTACGCATCCACCGCGCCCAGATCCGAGTGATCGCCGCCGCGTCCTTTCGCCAGATCGTGAAACAGGCCAGCGATGTACAGCAGCTCGATTTTCGGCAGACGGTGGAAAATCATGTTGGCAATCGGAAAATCCTTTTTCACTTCCGAATGGCGGAACATGCGCAGGTTGCGCAGCACATGCAGCGAGTGCGCGTCCACCGTGTAGATGTGGAACAGGTCGTACTGCATCTGGCCGATGACCTGGCCGAACTGCGGAATGTAGTTGCCCAGAATGCCGTAACGCTTCATGCGATACAGCTGTGTGTAGATCTTGTTGGGCGAGCGCAGCAGTTCCATGAAGAAGGAAATGTTGCGGATGTCGTTGCGGAATTTCTCGTCCACTAGATGACGATGGTCGCGGATCTGGCGGATGGTGGCGGCGCGGATGCCTTCGATCTGCTCGTCCTGCGCCAGGATCACAAAAATTTCCAGCAGCGCCGACGGCGTGTATTCGAACACCTTGTCGTGGGTGGTTTCGATAAAACCGTTGCGGATCTGGAAGCGCTTGTTGATGGGTTTCACGGTTTCCGGCTGGCCGGCGCGCAGGATGGCTTCGTCGAAATGCTGCAGCAGCATGTCGTTCAGCTGCGACACCGACAGCGCCACCCGGTAATAGCGCTTCATGAATTTTTCCACCGCCAGATTGGCGTTGCTGTCGCGATAGCCCAGCATGTCCGCCACGGCGCGCTGGTGGTCGAACAGCAGGCGGTTTTCGCTGCGTTTGGTCAGGATGTGCAGCGCATAACGCACTTCCCACAGGAACGACTGCCCGGCGTTGAGAATGTCGTATTCGTCGGCGGTGAGAAAACCCTGGTTCACCAGATCGCTCAGGCGGTTGGCGTTGAAATAGCGCTTGGCCACCCAGCCGATGGTCTGGATGTCGCGCAGGCCGCCGGGCGCATTCTTGATGTCCGGCTCCAGGTTGTATTCGGTGTTGTTGTGCTTGTTGTGGCGGGCGATCTGCTCGGTCCACTTGGCGCTGAAAAAATCCACCACGTTCCAGACCTTGTCCGGGCCAGTGGCTTTCTGCATCAGCACGCCCAGTTCCGGATTGCCGCACAGGGTGCGCGATTCCATCAGGTTGGTGGCGATGGTGATGTCGTCGCGGGCCAGTTCGGCACACTCGTCGATCGAGCGCACGCTGTGACCCACTTCCAGCCCGATGTCCCACAGCTGGGTGACGAAGGTTTCCAGCTCGGTGCGGTATTTTTCCGCGCTCTGGCTGTTACGCAGCAGGATCAGCAGGTCGATATCGGAATGGGGATGCAGTTCGGCGCGGCCATAACCGCCCACCGCCAGCAGGGCGATGTCGTCGGCACGGGAACAGCTGAACTGGCCCCACAGCTGCTGCATCAGCTGGTCCATGGTCCAAGCGCGGCGGCGGATGATTAGCTTGATGTTTTCCATGTTGAGAAAGCGCCGGTTCAGCACCGCATCCGCTTCCTTCATGGCGTGACGGAAGGCCTTGGGCACGGAACCGAGTTCCTGCACCCACTGCGCGAAGCGTGCCGGGTCGAACAGCTCCGGGTCCTGCTTCAGTTCCGTGACGAGAGGGGTTTTCATGCCGGCAGCCTGCTCATACGGGATCTCTGCTCATGCCGGACCGAACACGCCGGCTTCTTCCTGACGCAGGGTCAGCACTTCATAGCCGGTGGGGGTGACCAGAATCGTGTGTTCCCACTGGGCCGACAGCTTGTGGTCCTTGGTGACAACGGTCCACTGGTCCGGCAGCAGCTTGGTGAAGCGCTTGCCGGCATTGATCATGGGCTCGATGGTGAAAATCATGCCCGGCTCCAGCACGACGCCGGTGTTGGGGCGGCCGTAGTGCAGCACCTGCGGTTCCTCGTGGAAACCTTCGCCGATGCCGTGGCCGCAGTATTCGCGCACCACCGAGAAATGATTGCTCTCGGCATGCTGCTGGATGGCGTGGCCAATGTCTCCCAGCCGCATCCCCGGTTTCACCATCTTGATCCCCAGATACAGGCATTCCTGGGTCACCCGCATCAGGCGCTCGGCCTGGATCGACGCCTCGCCCACCGCGAACATCTTGCTGGTGTCGCCGTGCACGCCGTTCTTGTACACCGTGATGTCGATGTTCACGATGTCGCCTTTCTTCAGCACCTTCTTGTCGCTGGGAATGCCGTGGCACACCACATGGTTGACCGAGGTGCAGATGGATTTGGGGAAGCCGCGGTAGTTAAGGGGGGAGGGGGTGGCCTGCTGCACGTTCACTATATAGTCGTGACAGATCCGGTCCAGTTCATCGGTGGTGACGCCCGGCTTGACGTGTTCGCCAATCATTTCAAGGACTTCTGCTGCCAGTCGTCCTGCGATGCGCATTTTTTCAATCAGTTCCGGCGTCTTGATGATGATGGTCATGTGGTGCGGTTTCTACCTGGATTGTCTGCATTGGGCGGCGCGGCGCGGGGGCCGGACCGGGCAAGGGGGCCATTGTACATGGCGTGTCGCGGCGGATATACCCCTGAGCAGGGAGGGAATTTCGCCGGTATGCGCCTGTCCCGGGCCCGCCGGGCGGGTTGTTGCCCAGGGCCGGATGTGGTATAAAGCGCCGCGCAAATCAACCATAAACCACACATATGCCGACACGTGATTCAGGGTGCCCCTCGGGGTTGGATCATGGGGTATATGGAGGCCTAACCCACTCTCAGGAGAAAGAAAATGGCTCAAGTCACCATGCGTGATATGTTGAAGGCTGGCGTTCATTTCGGTCACCAGACCCGCTACTGGAACCCCAAGATGAACCAGTACATCTTCGGCGCCCGCAACAAGATTCATATCATCAACCTGGAACACACCGTTCCTGCTTTCAATGACGCTCTCCAGTTCGTCAACAAACTGGCTTCCAAGAAAAACAAGGTCCTGTTCGTCGGCACCAAGCGCGCTGCCGCCAAGATCGTGGAAGAGCAGGCCCGTCGCGCCGGTCAGCCTTTCGTCAACCACCGCTGGCTGGGCGGCATGCTCACCAACTGGAAAACCATCCGTCAGTCCATCCGTCGCCTGAAAGATCTGGAAACCCAGAGCACCGACGGCACTTTCGACAAGCTGACCAAGAAAGAAGCCCTGATGCGCACCCGCGAAATGCAGAAACTGGAGCGCAGCCTGGGTGGTATCAAGGACATGGGCGGCCTGCCCGATGCCATTTTCGTCATCGATGTTGACCACGAGCGCATCGCCGTAACCGAAGCCAACAAACTGGGCATCCCGGTAATCGGCATCGTCGATACCAACAGCGATCCCGATGGCGTTGATTACGTCATCCCCGGCAACGACGACGCCATCAAGGCCGTACAACTGTACGTGACTGCGCTGGCCGACGCCTGCATCGAAGGCAGCGAATACGCCCGTACTGCTGCTCCGGCAGAAGCTGACGGCTTCGTTGAAGTGGCTGCCGGCGCTGAATAAGCGTCACAGAACACTGCTATTCAGGCATGGCTGCACAACGGGCAATGCTGACATAAAGGGGGCTTGGCCCCCTTTTTCAAACGTTGTACCGAATTAACAAACAGCACCGAACCCGACAAATTCATTATTCTGGTAAAGAGGATACAACCATGGCTGTGACTGCCGGACTGGTTAAAGAACTGCGTGAGCGCACTGGCTTGGGCATGATGGAGTGCAAGAAGGCACTGGTGGAAACCGATGGCGACATCGAGCTGGCCATTGAAAACCTGCGCAAGTCGGGTGAAGTGAAAGCTGCCAAGAAAGCCGGCCGTGTTGCCGCTGAAGGCGCAGTGATTGCAAAAGTGAGCGCCGACAGCAAGGTCGCCATCCTGCTGGAAGTGAACAGCGAAACCGATTTCGTGGCGCGTGATTCCAACTTCACCAGCTTTGCCGGCAAGGTGGCAGAGCGCGTTCTGACTTCCGGCCAGACCGACATCGCTGCCGTGCTGGCAATGCCTTATGAAGATGGCGCCGCCACTACTGTGGAAGAAGCCCGTCAGGCCCTGGTGCAGAAAATCGGCGAGAACATCCAGGTGCGTCGCGCCTACCGTCTGGAAAGCAAGGACGGCGTGGTCGGCGCTTACGTGCACAGCGGCAAGATCGGCGTTCTGACTGCGCTGAAAGGCGGCAACGACGAACTGGGCAAGGATGTGTGCATGCACATCGCCGCGTCCAACCCGCTGGTGGTTTCCTCTGACCAGGTGGATCAGGCTACTCTGGACAAGGAACGCGAAATCTACACCGCCCAGGCCGCTGACAGTGGCAAGCCGGCTGAAATCGTGGCCAAGATGGTGGAAGGCCGCATCAGCAAGTTCCTGAAAGAAGTAAGCCTGGTGGATCAGCCGTTTGTAAAAGATCCGGAAACCACCGTTGGCAAGCTGGTACAGAAAGCTGGCGCCAGCGTGCTGAGCTTCATCCGCATCGGCGTGGGTGAAGGTATCGAGAAAGAAGAAGTGGATTTTGCTGCCGAAGTGGCGGCGGCCGCGCGCGGCCAGTAAGCACTATAATGAAAGGCGTCCTGCGGGGCGCCTTTTGTTTCCCCTGATCCCTTCTGGAGTTTTTGCATGCCGGCATCCGACCGCACCCCCAAATACAAACGCATCCTGCTCAAGCTCAGCGGCGAAGCCCTGATGGGCGAGGCGGATTTTGGAATCGATCCCAATGTGCTGGAGCGCATGGCGCTGGAAATCGGCCAGCTGCGCGGCATCGGTGTGCAGGTGGGTCTGGTGGTGGGCGGCGGCAACCTGTTCCGGGGTGCGGCGCTGCAGAAAACCGGCCTGGACCGTGTCACTGGCGATCACATGGGCATGCTGGCCACCGTGATGAACGGCCTGGCAATGCGCGATGCGCTGGAACGCGCCAACATTCCCACCGTGCTGATGTCGGCCATCCAGATGAGTGGTGTGGTTGAGCATTACGACCGCCGCCGCTCCATGCGTTTCCTCGGCAATGGCGACGTGGTGATTTTTGCTGCCGGCACCGGCAACCCGTTCTTCACCACCGATTCTGCGGCCTGTCTGCGCGCCATCGAGGTCGAGGCCGAAGTGGTGTTCAAGGCCACCAAGGTGGACGGTGTGTACGATTCCGATCCGGTGAAAAATCCCAATGCCATCAAGTTCGATCGCCTCACCTATGATGAGGTGCTTGAAAAAAAACTGGGAGTCATGGATCTTACTGCCATCTGCCTGTGCCGTGACCATGACATGCCGGTGCGCGTGTTCGACATGAATCAGCCCGGCGCATTGCTGGCGGCCACCCTGGGTGGTCAAGATGGAACTCTTATCTATAAAGGATAAAAGCCGTGATAAGCGATATCAAAAAAGATGCCGAAGCGCGGATGAAAAAATCCCTCGAAGCGCTCGACGTGGCATTCAAGAAGGTCAGAACCGGTCGCGCCCATCCCAGCATTCTGGATGGCGTCATGGTGCCATACTACGGCGTGGACACCCCGCTGAAGCAGGTCGCCAACATCACCGTGGAAGATGCGCGCACGCTGGCGATTTCCCCCTGGGAAAAGCAGCTGGGTGCCGCGATTGAAAAAGCCATCATGAAAGCGGATCTGGGGCTGAATCCCAGCTCCAATGGCGATCTGATCCGTGTGCCGATGCCGGCGCTGACCGAGCAGACCCGCAAGGAAATGATCAAGATCTGCAAGGCTGAAGCCGAGCATGGCCGTGTGGCGATCCGCAACATCCGCCGCGACGCCAATACCATGCTTAAGGATCTGCTGAAGGAAAAGGACATCAGCGAAGACGAAGAGCGCAAGGGCCAGGACGACATCCAGAAACTCACCGACAAATATGTCGCTGAAGTGGAAGAGATGCTGAAGAAGAAAGAAGCGGACCTGCTCGAAGTCTAAACCCGTCATGCCTGCATCTGTCACGGGTGCAGGCAGCCCTTTCTGTCACGGAGGATCACCTTGAACGTCCAGTCTTCCGCCCCCGATATCGATTCCTCCGTATCCCCGATTCCCCGTCACGTCGCCATCATCATGGATGGCAATAACCGCTGGGCCAAGCAGCGCGGTCTGCGTGGTGTTGAAGGCCACAAGCAGGGTGCCCGCGCCGTGCGTGCCACGGTGGAAAACTGCGCGCGTGCCGGTGTCGAGGTGCTCACTGTATTTGCCTTCAGCAGCGAGAACTGGCGTCGCCCCGCAGATGAAGTCAATGCGCTGATGAGCCTGTTTCTGGAAGCGCTGACGGAAGAAGTGGCGGATCTGCACCAGAACGGTATCCGGCTGGTGTTCATCGGTGACCTGTCGGCGTTTGCACCGGAGCTGCGGCGCAAGATGGACGAGTCGGTGAACCTGACTGCCGGCAACCGGCAGATGACCTTTGCGGTGGCGGTGAATTACGGCGGCCAGTGGGATATCGCCAATGCGGCGCGCCAGCTGGCGCTGCAGGTGGAGCAGGGCTCCCTGCGCGCGGCCGACATCACGCCGGAGAAAATGCAGCAGTACATCAGTCTGGGCGATCTGCCGATGCCGGATCTGTGCATCCGCACCGGCGGCGACAATCGCATCAGCAATTTCATGTTGTGGCAGCTGGCCTATGCCGAGCTGTATTTCACGGATCTGTTCTGGCCCGATTTCGATCAGGCGGCGCTGGATGCCGCGCTGGCGGATTTCGGCCGGCGCCAGCGTCGTTTCGGACGCACCAGTGAACAGGTCGAAGCCAGCCGGTGACACGTCCGGCCGATTCTTGCGGAAGCTGACAATTCCATGTTGAAACAGCGCATCATCACAGCCCTGATTCTGTTGCCCCTGATCCTCGGGGCAATTTTTTATTTGAGCACGCCCTGGTTTGCCCTGGCGATTGCGATTCCCGTGGCGCTGGGGGCGTGGGAGTGGGCCAATCTCATGGGCATCGAGGATTCCCGCGCCCGCAGGCCGTATGTTGGACTGGTGCTGGTGTTACTGGCGCTGGTGTATTTCACCCATCTCAATTTCGTGCTGTATCTGGGCTGCCTGTGGTGGATCGCGGCGGTGGTGCTGGTGCGCGCCTATCCGCAAAAGGTGGACCTGTGGGAAAGCCGGCAGCGCATGGGACTGATCGGCGTGCTGGTGCTGGTGCCGGCCTGGTGGTCGCTGATCCTGATCCAGGGTCAGGCTGACGGCAGCTGGTGGCTGCTCTATGTGATGCTGCTGGTGTGGGGTGCCGATACCGGCGCCTACTTCGTTGGCCGCAAGCTGGGGAAAAACAAGCTGGCCCCGGCGGTGAGTCCGGGCAAGTCCATCGAAGGGCTGTTCGGCGGACTGGCAACCACGGCGGTCATTGCCTTCATCGTGGCCTTCTGCACGTCCGCCTCCGACAAGGTGGGGGTGATCCCGTTCCTGCTGGTCAGTCTGGTGGCCGTGATCGGGTCCGTGTTCGGCGATCTGGCGGAAAGCATGTTCAAGCGTCATCGCGGCATCAAGGACAGCAGCCAGCTGCTGCCCGGCCACGGCGGCATTCTCGATCGTATCGACAGTATCACCGCCGCCGTTCCCCTCTTCGCCAGCGGCATGGTGCTGCTGGGCGCCATGCAGTAATTCACCTGAGGCCAGACGATGAGTGAAAGGAAGCGCGTAACCGTTCTGGGCAGCACCGGCTCCATCGGCGTCTCCACACTGGACGTCATCGCCCGCCATCCGGATGAATTCGAAGCCTTCGCCCTCACTGCCAACAACCGGGTGGACGAACTGCTGCGGCAGGTGCTGGCGATGCAGCCGCGCTTTGCGGTGATGCGGGATGAAGCGGCCGCCGAACAGTTGCGGAACCGTCTGCGACAGCATGGGTCTGATACCGAGGTTCTGGCGGGGGAAAGCGGACTGGTGGAAGTGTCGCGCCATCCGCAGACCGATTATGTAATGGCGGCCATTGTCGGTGCGGCGGGCCTGTTGCCCACCCTGGCGGCGGTGCAGGCCGGCAAGCGCATCCTGCTGGCCAACAAGGAATCCCTGGTCATGAGTGGTGCCCTGTTCATGGACGCGGTGCAGGCCAGCGGTGCCGAGCTGCTGCCCATCGACAGCGAGCACAACGCGATTTTCCAGTGCATGCCGGGAAATTTTGCGGCCGGTCTGGAGCAGGCCGGCGTGGCGCGCATCCTGCTGACCGGGTCGGGCGGACCCTTCCGCACCCGGCCGCTGGATGAGCTGGAACACGTAACTCCGGACCAGGCCTGTGCCCATCCCAACTGGTCCATGGGGCGCAAGATTTCGGTGGATTCCGCCACCATGATGAACAAGGGTCTGGAATTCATCGAGGCGTGCTGGCTGTTCAGCGCCCGCCCGGACCAGGTCGAGATTGTGGTGCATCCGCAAAGTGTGATTCACTCGATGGTCGAATATGTGGACGGGTCGGTACTGGCGCAGATGGGCAATCCCGACATGCGCACGCCGATCGCCTACGGTCTGGGCTGGCCACGGCGCTAGCTGTCCGGCGTGCCGCTGCTGGATCTGATCAAGGTGGGCCGGCT
>CAZBII010000161.1:0-10925 GCA_964491665.1 uncultured Moraxellaceae bacterium | reverse complement strand
TGCCCTGGTTTTGACGAGCGCCTCGCTTGTCCCACCAGTCCAGTGTCTGGCTGACGCCAATTCGGCTGTTGTTGTCTTCTCCTTCCCGTTCAATCTCGGCTTCCAGTTCAGGGTTGTAGAGCGGCTGGTCGCGCGCCTCGGCGGTGGACAGTTGCGCGTTCATTTTTTCCCGCTCGGCGACAACTTCGGGATGTTGCAGGATCTGTTGGTACAACCAGTCATTCCACGATGTGGAATCCTGGTTTGTTGCCTGCGCAGTTTGCTGAAACACGAGCACTAGCAACCCTGCCACGACAATTCTCGGCGTAGTCAGAAACATAATATGGGCCTCTCGTCAATTCAGTTTGCCCTGGCGGTAACCGTCAGGGCAGTACATGAATTTACCTTGCAATATTGGCGGTATGGGTGGGGCTTTCTGCGTTGGCAGATAGAGGCTCTGACGGGTGAAATGCCACTTTCACCACCGTGCCGGTAGGCAGCGCCTGATTGAGCGCGACAGAAAACCGCAAGCCACCCTTTTTGCGCATTTTGGGTGTCAAAATGGAAGGGTTGTAGGCAGTGGTGGTTTCGGTTAACAGTTGGCCATCGTGCCCGTATGCGGCTACATCAATATGACCAACAGGCGGATGAGAAATGCCGTGGGCATTCAGGCGGCCACTAATGGTCCATCCGGTTTTGGTTTCGATGGCGTTCATGCGGTTGATGTGCCACCCCTGATTAGGGTAGGTGACAACTTCAACGGTGACGGATTGAGCCCAGACGGATGAAGATAGAGCAGTAAAAACAGCAATAAGAGCAGCAAAGACAAATTTTTTCATGAGATTGATCCTTCGATTGATCGAATAGTGAAAATGCCAGTTGTTACCGGCTAAAAACCGATTAAATAATCAGAAGGATCAAGCGATGGGAGGACGAAAATCGGGGGAGGAAAACCACGAGGTTATGGTTGAGGAATGGTCGGGGACGGATGACGCACTATCAAACGTCAGAAAATGAGGTGCGTGCGCTGCCAGAATCGGCATGGTCCCATGACAATGACAGCAATGGCTGCATTCAATGTCGTTGGCAGTGCCAGCATCTTGGGATATGTTGCCGTTATCAACATCATCAACACTTCCAAGCGCTTGATGCATGGGCGTCTGTTGATGTAACTGATGCATATCGGCAACCGCAATCAATGATTGCACTACCAGTATCGACACCAGTAACAAACGGAAAACCCTGGGAGCCACTATCAATTTACCTGCAATAGAAAGCTAGACATTGCGCTTTGACACCCAAGAATAGACAAAAATTTCCTTTGGTTCAACCTGTTGCGTGGTAATTAATGAGCCTGCAAAACCCGGCGGGTCCACTTCATTGTTCGTCCCGCTTTAGCAATGCGTCCAACTCGGGTGCTATTGGCATGGGCTGAAATGCGCTGACATTGGCGCCACCGGTATTGCCCAGTGGCAGACGACCGGTCAGGTGGCCCAAGGGTGTCAGTAGCAGTCGGGTGATCTGTCCGAGCACCTCTTTCCCGTCGCGACGCGCCCAACCTATTTGCAGCATCCACAAGTGCACCTGCAAATGGGGCAGAAAGTAACGCTGACCCAGTACATGTGCCCGCTCCAGGTGTGCAAAGGATTCCTTCAGCTCCTTCCGGTTCCAGGCAACACGCGCAGCTTCCAGCTCATTTTGGTAAGCATTTCTCAAAAATGCGTTCATTTGCATACGGATGTTATCTTTTTTGCCTCAAGGCCTGAGTGGTCGTCCATGTTGCAAGCGCAGAATTGAGCACCAACGCCATCAACGTCGTCTCCCGCTCTAGCTCCACGAGTGAAATGAAAATAGAGCACAATGAAAACGATGATCAATACAGCCGGATGGCAATTCAATTTCATATTAACGACCTTGACATTCACATGAAAAAATACAAAAAAGACTCGCCACCATATTAAACGGCATACGCAGTGAAACTTTGGCAACACAACTCTTGCGATAGATCCAGCTCACTCGAAGATGAATCTATCGCACATCCCAGCCCCTCTTACCGGGAAATCATTGTGGCTTAATGCATATCCATCATGCAGCCATGCATCATGCCGCCATGAGACCCATCGCTTCCGCCGTCGTGCATCATGCCCATGCCTTTCATGCCGGTGCACATGGAATCCATATGTTGTTGCATGGTTTCCATGTGTTGCTGCATCAGTTTTTTCTTGTCTTCCTCTGTCTTTGCATTCTGGATTTCCTGCATTTGCTTTTGCATGACATCCATATGCTCCTGCATTTTTTTCATATCGGCATCAGTCATGCCCGTTGTGGGTTCTGCTGCCATCGCTGGTAATGCAAAACCAACCAGTACTGCCAGGGCGATATGACGAAGAGGTTTTATTGACATGATTGCTTTCTCCATTGGTTGTGTTGGCGCAAGCCATATTGGACTTGCACTTGTATGCTCGCAAAAGCAGTGCTTCTGCGATAACTCATAAATCCACTGTGCTGTTATGATTCCTTCAGTCCGTCCGAGGTTTTCAGCAAGCGCAATCCATTGGCAACAACGATCAGGCTGGCGCCCATATCGGCGAACACTGCCATCCACAGCGTTGCCGATCCGATCAAAGTCAATACCAGAAACACCAGCTTGATACCCAGGGCGATGCCGATGTTCTGTTTCAGCACCGCCGCCGTTTTACGCGACAACCGCACGAATTCAGGAATCTTGCGCAGGTCATCGTCCATCAGGGCAACGTCGGCGGTTTCGATGGCAGTGTCACTACCTGCTGCACCCATGGCAAAGCCGATGTTGGCACAGGCCAGCGCGGGTGCATCGTTGATCCCGTCTCCCACCATGCCCACCACAACGCTAGTGTCCACCAGTTCCGTCACGCGCTGCAGTTTGTGCTGTGGCAGCAGATTGGCGTGCACAGCATCAATGCCCACCTGAGCCGCGATCGCGCGCGCAGTGTGGGAATTGTCGCCGGTCAGCATAAGGGTGCGGATGCCCAAAGCCTTCAATGCGTTAATGGCTGCTGCGCTGGTGGGCCGAACACTGTCAGCCACGGCGAACAAGGCCAGCACCTGATGCTCATCGGTGAGCATCACTACTGTTTTTCCCTGCTGTTCCAGTTGTTCCAGCTGTTGCTCCAAGGCAGGCGAACACAAGCCCAGTTCTTCGATCAGCCGATGGTTGCCGAGATTGTGCAACGTACCATTGATGCGACCGCGCACACCCCGACCAGGAAGATCCTCGAATTCAGCCAGACTGCCCGATGGAAGGTCCAGCGCGGATTCAGACTGCACGATTGCTTTCGACACTGGATGGTGAGAATGCCGCGCAAGCGTAACAGCCAGTATCTGCACATCCTTTGTCTCGCCCACCAGAATAAACTGGTTGGTTTGGACAGGCTTGCCAAAGGTCAAGGTTCCGGTTTTATCCAACGCTAGCACTTGCAAGGCTCGCCCCATTTCCAGATAGGTACCACCCTTGACCAGAATGCCGCGCCGGGCTGCCGTTGCCAGTCCGCTCACAATGGTCACAGGTGTGGATATCACCAAGGCACAGGGACAGGCGATCACGAGCAATACCAGTGCACGGTAAATCCAGTCGAGCCAGATTTGGCCGTCGGTTGGTGCCAAGTAAAGAGGTGGTGCCACCGCCACCAGCAGCGCCAGCACAAAGACCAGCGGCGTGTAGATGCGGGAGAACTGGTCGACGAAGCGCTGTGTGGGGGAGCGAGCGCCCTGGGCTTCTTCCACTGCGTGAATGATGCGGGCAAGGGTGGAATCGCCTGCCAGCGCGGTAACACGGTATTCCAGCACGCCGGATTGATTGATGGTGCCCGCAAAAAGTGCGTCGCCGATGCCTTTTTCCACTGGCAGGCTTTCTCCGGTGATCGGCGCCTGATTCACGGCGGAACGCCCGTCCGTCACTTCGCCATCCAGCCCAATACGCTCACCGGGCAGTACCCGTACGACGGCACCTACCGGCACTGCCTTGCTGGGCTGCGTTATCCACTGGCCATCGTCCTGACGCACATGGGCTTGTTCGGGAGCCAGTTCCAGCAGACCACGTATCGCATTGCGGGCGCGGTCCAGCGAGCGGGCCTCGATCAGCTCCGCCACGGCGAACAGGAACATCACCATGGCCGCCTCGGGCCACTCGCCAATCAGCATGGCACCGGTAACGGCAATACTCATCAGTGCGTTGATGTTCAGATTGCGGTTTTTGAGGGCGATCCAGCCTTTTTTGTAGGTGTTCAATCCCACGCTGGCAATGGCCACCAGTGCGAGCGCCCCCGCCAGCCAGTGCGGTGCGTTCAGCCATTCCACTGCTTCGGCTCCCACTGCCGTCACGCCGGACAAGGCCAGCAATACCCATTGAGAGCGGCCGGTGCCGGGCGTCGGCTCCGCGCCGACATTTGGGTCCTGTGCGGCAGTGTTTGAGTCCGCCAGCAGTTCCGGCGTAAACCCCAATTCGCGAATCCCTGCGATCACGGCAGCCTGCACCTCCGGCAGGTGGTTGACGACCAGTACACGCTGCATCAGGTTGAACTCCAGGGCTTGCACGCCAGGCACACGCGACAATTTGTCGCGCAGTAACTTTTCCTCGGTGGGACAGTCCATTTGCGCGATGCGATAGCGGGCCACCGTACCTCCTGGCGCTGGGACAGCAGCGACGGGGGAGCTTGTCGTGTTGCAGGAACTGGATGGATCGCAGCAATTTGACATGATATGTCCTTATCACTAGAGCGTAGATACTAGTAGTTAACACCTGGAGTCTGCTCCAGAGTCAAGACCTTGCCATCGACAGCCCGTTGTCGCCGTAACAGCAGATATCCGACCGGTAGGACCAGCATCGACAGCAGCGGTGCGGTCAGCATGCCACCCACCATGGGCGCCGCGATCCGGCTCATGATTTCCGAGCCAGTACCATCACCCAGCAAAATAGGCAACAAACCTGCCAGGATCACAGCCACCGTCATCGCCTTCGGACGCACTCTTAACACCGCTCCTTCCCGAATGGCGCTGTCCAGTACCTCGACCGTCAGCGGCTGACCAAGTGCCTCACGACTGGTGATCGCCTGTTTCAGATAGAGCAACATCACCACACCGAACTCGGCCGCGACGCCCGCCAGGGCAATAAAACCCACGCCCGTTGCAACCGAGAGATTGAAGCCCATGCCATAGAGAAACCAGACACCACCGGTCAGTGCAAACGGCAGGGTGGCAAGAATCAATAGGGCTTCTCCAACATTGCGGAAGGTCAGATACAGCAGCACAAAAATGATCAACAAGGTTGCCGGCACCACTTGCCGCAGCTTGGCATTGGCCCGTTCCAGAAACTCAAATTGACCCGAATAGGAAAGACTGATCCCCGGTTCCTGCGTCACATTACGTGCAATGGCGGCCTGCAGATCGCGCACGGTCGACGCCAGATCGCGATCTCGCACGTCGACGTATACCCAGCCCGACAGGCGCGCATTTTCGCTTTTCAACATTGGCGGCCCATCGTTTATTTTAAGATTGGCAACGCTGCCCAATGTGATCTGTTGGCCTTGCGGCGTCAGTATCGGCAATTGCCGCAATCGTTCCAGAGAATCCCGCCATTCACGCGGATAGCGCACGTTGATGGGAAAACGGGCCAGCCCTTCTACGGTTTCGCCGATGTTCTCGCCGCCGATGGCGGAACTCACTACTGCTTGCACATCGACAATATTCAGGCCGTAGCGACCTGCACGAGCACGATCGATTTGGACATCGATATAGCGTCCGCCACTCAAGCGTTCGGCCAAGGCGGAGCTGACACCGGGAACGGTTTTCGCTACCTGCTCAACCTGCGCTGCAGTGCGATCGATGGTTGCCAGATCGGTACCGGCGATTTTAATGCCGATGGGACTTTTGATGCCGGTGGCCAACATGTCGATCCGATTGCGAATCGGCGGCACCCAGATATTGGTCAATCCTGGCACGCGCACGATACGATCCAGTTCCTCGACCAGTTTCTCGGGTGTCATACCGGGCCGCCACTGCGCCTGAGGTTTGAAACGAACCGTGGTTTCAAACATTTCCAGGGGCGCCGGGTCGGTCGCGGTTTCGGCGCGGCCTGCTTTGCCAAACACGGTGTCCACTTCGGGCACGGTTTTGATCAGGCGGTCGGTAATCTGCAGCAATTCAGCGGCTTTTGCGGCCGACAATCCTGGCAGAGCAGAGGGCATGTACAGCAGGTCCCCTTCATCCAGTGGCGGCATGAATTCACCACCCATTCGAGACAGCGGCCAGAACGCGCTGACGAACAATAGCAAGGCAATGGCCAGGGTTGATTTTGGCCAGCGCAAAGCGCTCTCCAGCAAAGGCCGGTATAACGCGATCAGCAGCCGATTAAGTGGATTCGCAGCTTCGCTGGGAATTCGGCCACGAATCCAGTACCCCATCAAGACAGGCACCAGCGTCACCGCCAACCCGGCCGCCGCCGCCATGGCATAAGTCTTGGTGAATGCGAGTGGCCCGAACAGGCGGCCTTCCTGCGCTTCCAACGTAAAGACTGGAATGAACGACAGCGTAATGATCAACAAACTGAAGAACAGTGCAGGTCCCACTTCCTGCGCAGCCTCCTGGATCACTTTCCAGTGGGCTTCCCCCTCCAGACGTTCATTGGGATGGGCCTCGATCCAGTGCTCGATTTTTTTATGAGCATTCTCGATCATCACGACGGCCGCATCCACCATCGCACCAATGGCAACGGCCAGGCCGCCCAACGACATGATGTTGGCGTTGACGCCTTGCTGTTGCATCAGGGCAAATGCCGTCAATATACCGAGTGGCAACGAAATGATGGCCACCAGAGCCGAGCGCAAATGCCACAGAAACAGTACACACACCACTGCCACCACGATGAACTCTTCTATCAACTTTGTAGTGAGATTGGCAATGGCGCGGTCGATCAGGCCGGAACGGTCGTAGGTTGTCACAATCTCCACGCCGCTGGGCAGCCCGTTTTGAAGTTGCGCGAGTTTTTCCTTCACCGCTTGCAGAGTCTGATGCGCATTTTTGCCCGAACGCAGAATTACTACGCCACCCACAGCTTCCCCTTCTCCGTTCAATTCCGCGATGCCACGGCGCATTTCCGGCCCACGCTGAACTACCGCCACATCGCCCAACGTGATGGGCACACCAGCCGCTGATACTCGTAAGGGAATGTATTTGAAGTCCTGGAGCGACTGCAGATAGCCTGATGCCCGCACCATGTACTCGGCCTCTCCCATCTCCAGTACCGAGCCGCCGGTTTCCTGATTCGCTTTCTGAATCGCATCAACAACCTCGGTATGGCTGATTCGAAACGCGGCCAGCTTTACCGGATCGAGCACGACCTGATATTGCGCGACCATGCCACCCATCGTGGCCACCTCAGCCACATCCTGCACACTTTTCAATTCAAATTTGAAAAACCAGTCCTGCAATGCACGCAGTTGCGACAGATCGTGCCGGCCAGACCGGTCCACCAATGCATATTCATAAATCCAGCCTACTCCGGTGGCGTCCGGCCCCAGGCTGGGTTTGGCGTTGGCAGGCAAACGTGCTTGCACTTGATTCAGGTATTCGAGCACGCGGGAGCGGGCCCAATACAGATCCGTGTCGTCTTCAAACAAGACATAAACAAAGGAATCGCCGTAAAAGGAAAAGCCGCGCACAGTCTTGGCGCCCGGTACCGACAGCATGGTGGTGGCCAATGGATAGGTCACCTGATTTTCCACAATTTGCGGCGCCTGACCGGGAAAACTGGTGCGGATGATGACCTGCACATCCGACAGATCCGGTAGCGCGTCTAGCGGAATATGACGTGTCGCATTAACACCCCAGGCAGTCATGAACAGGGCTGCCAGCAGCACCAGCAACCGGTTGGTGATGGACCAGCGAATCAGCTGCACAATCATGGCTGATCTCCTTGCATCGGCTCCAGTTTGCGCAGCAGCCCGGACATATTGGCTTCTGACTCCAGCAAAAACTGGCCGGACGCCACAATGGTCTGGCCTTCCTGTAATCCTCTCCGCACTTCCACGTCAGTCTGGGTTTCGGCGCCGAGTTCGACTTCCAAGGCGGCAAAGGCACCGCTGTCTTCCTCCACAATAACCACGGCACGTTTACCGGTGCGAATGACAGCTTCGGCCGGCACCCAAAGGCGAGGCTTCTGATCGCCAGTATCGATTTGTACCTGAGCCAGCATTCCCGGGCGAAGGCGACCGTCGCTATTTTTGAATTCCGCGCGCAGTGTCAATGTGCGACTGTCCGGATCGTTATTGGGAAGGATGGCTTGGATTTGGCCGGTAAACTCCTCACCGAAAAATGCCGGCAACCGCGCGAGCAACGTCTGCCCCACCTGCACGCGTGCTGCCTCCGTTTCAGGCACCGCTGCGTCCAGCCAGACGGGATCAATGCCATTGATTTCTGCCAACGTGGTACCAGTCTGCAGCGCCATACCTTTGCGTACCGACAGTGACCGGATTGCGCCGGCGATAGGGCTGGTGATGGTTACCACCGCTTGTACCTGGCCGGATCGTTCGATACTGGCAATAAAATCCGGCGTCATTCCCAGCCATTGCAAACGCTGGCGCGTAGAAGCGATCAGTTCCTTGTCGCCTCCTTTGCGAAGCGCCAGAAATTCTGCCTGCGCGCCAGCCCATTCCGGCATCAACACATCGGCCAGGGGTGCGTGCGCCTCGATGACATCGCCCGGCGCCCGTGCATATACGCGCTCGACAAAGCCGGTGCTGCGTGCCTGCACGATTGCCACATCCCTTTCGTTGAAACGCAGGCTACCGGCAATATTCAGTGGCTGTGCCAGCACCTTGCGCTCAACCCGTGCACGGCGCAGCGCCAGATTCTGCTGCAGACCAGGATCGAGGCGTATTCCGGACGCAGACCTTGTCTCGGATTCCGCGTATTTGGGGACCAGCTGCATGTCCATGAACGGCGATTTGCCCGGTTTATCGAAATGCTGGTCCGGTACCATGGGGTCGTACCAATACAGCACTTTTTTCTCCGTGGATTGGGTTTCCTGGATCGGCTGCTCCTGTTGGGTGTCCGCCCTGCCTTCCTGTTCCCGCAGGTTCAATCCATGCACAACCAACGCGCCGATCGCGGCACTGGCGACACAGCAGATCAACGTTTTAACGCCGTTCATGGTTGTTCTCCCCCGAAGTAAAACTGAAGTCCGGCAGCAACCACTGCAGCCTTGCTTTCCCATTCAATAACGCGCACCCGCTGGTCGAGCCAATCGCGGCGAGCCTCCAGCACGGCGCTTATTGGCACTCGGCCAGCGCGGTAACCGGCCATTTGCAGTTGGGCGTTGTCGTGGGCCAGGGGCAACCAGGTGTGGCGAATCCGTTCCAGCTGGCTTTCAGCGTGGTCCAGCTCGGCCAATTGGCCATCCAGTTCGGCGCGCAATTGCCGCAAAGAACCTTCGCGCTCGGCATCGATACTGGCCAGTTGATGACGCCGGGCGGTAATGGTTGGATGCTGTCGACTGCCACTGCGCACCGGCAGATCCACACTGACCTGCAGGGACACCATGTCGTCATAGCTATCGCCACGGCGACCGTAAACCACTTCCATCCCCCAGTCTGGCCGGGTGGCCGCACCGGCCTCCCGCAGCCTGGCTTCCGCCATGCGGGAGATCGATTCATAGCGGAGCAGTTGGGGATGGCTAATCAGTTGGTGTCGCAAGCGCTCGCTATCGATTGGAAAAGTCGGAGGCGAACCGAGCAGGCTGTCTGGAGCCGAATCACCGAGCCACTGTGTCAGTTCAGCATTGGCGGTTGCCAGTTCGCGGTGAAGTTCATTGCGCCGGTCCGCCAGCTCCGCTGCTTCCCTGCGGGTGGCAAGGCCATCGGCCGGAATCGCGCCCCCCGTCGTCAGCGCGGCTTGCACCACGCCGGCAAAGAGTTGGTTTTCACGCTCCAGTTCATCCAACAGGACACTGCGTTGTTCCAGATAAAAGCGATTCAACCAGGCTGAAGCCGTCGCCCGCCGCACCTCCCGCCGCAGCAGTTCTTCCTGGTGCGTTTCCCGTGCAAGGCGTGCCTGGGCGGAATCTTTCTGCGCCTGACGTTTGATGCCATTGGGGAATTCCTGCATCAGGCCGACGGTCTGCATCGTCATGCCATCGTCTGTCAGGCTCCCGGCATCGGGGCCCGAGACCGGAACATTTTCCACGCCCACTAACAGTTTGGGATCAGGCAGGGCCCCGGCAGGCTGCGTCAGGGAACGGGCTGCCTCGATGCCCGCCGTTTGTGCCATAAGCAAGGGTGAATGTTGCTCGGCCCGTTCCAAAGCAGCTGTGAACGATAGCGGCGCGCCATGCGCAAAGCTGGCCAGCCCTAGCGGTATGGCCAACATCAAGGTCTTGTAAAACATGCAGATGCTCCGGAGAGATCGTAAAGGGAATGCCACACGCGACGAGCACACCGCGCTTTTGCGCAGGCATGCGTAACGCTCAGGGCATTAGCCGTTCAGACGGTCAATCAGGAGGCAAAACGGGGCGGACGCCATAAGGCATCGCGCGGTGGGGACGGGTTGTGGTCAGTCAGCGGTGTCAGCACCAAGCTTGGCGGTGCCAATACAGGTGAAAGAGTCACGATTGTTGCTGGTGGGTAGGTTTGAAGCGTGTTGCAGTTCAGGTTGGGATTGCAGGTAGAGGACTTTTCAGGTGAACCGCTGTGCTTCATTTGATCGCAGCAATCGCCATCCATATCCATGTCCATCATTTCCACTACCATGCCATTGGCAGTCATCATGCAGTGCTTGTCCACGCCGACATAGGCCAGTGCTGACATGGGCGATGTCAGGATCAGCAGGGCAACAATGATTCGTCTTAGGGACCGCATGGAAGAACTCTGGAGCCTCGAATAGAAGCTGGCTTCTTAAGACTATAACAAAGAATGACA
>CAZBII010000160.1:0-10954 GCA_964491665.1 uncultured Moraxellaceae bacterium | reverse complement strand
ATGGCAGTGACCACTTCCGGGTCCACCATGGTAGTCGCGTTGTTGTCCAGATAGATGTCGCTCATAACAGTACCCTCGTGTCCGCGTTGCTGGTCCGGTTTCAGGCGTTGGCGATGGTGACAGGCGCAGTGGCGCTGACAGGAATGACTTTGACGAACTCACCCAGATCTTCCATCAGCCGTTGCTGGATGCCGCCGAGAGTAGCGCTGGCCAGCTGGCAACCGGTGCAGGCGCCGCTGAGCTTCACGTAGATATTTTTGCCGTCGACATCAACCAGCTCGACATCACCGTGGTCACGCTGCAGATTCGGTCGAATGGCGGCCAGTACCATTTCCACGCGACGGATGCGCTGCACGTTGGTAAGTTTGCCGGTGGCAGCGGCGGGAACGGCTTCGGCTGCCGGCTTTTCCGCCGCAACGGCCGGTTTAACCGGCGCCACTTTTTTCTGCTTCGACTTGACCGGTGCCGGCACGAATTTCTCGCCACGCTCCGCCATCATCTCGGTCAGGATGGCTTCTATTTTTTCATGGCAGGAAGAACAGCCACCGCCCGCCTTGGTGTAGTTGGTAACGTCTTCCACGGTGGACAGGCTGTTGGCTTTCACGGTGTCGCGCACCATTACTTCGTCGATGGCGAAGCACTTGCACACCAGTGCGCCTTCCTCGTGATCGTCTTCCAGTACTTCACCGCGATAGTCGGCGATGGCGGCGCGCAACGCTTCACGCCCCATCACCGAACAGTGCATTTTTTCCGGTGGCAAGCCGTCGAGAAAATCTGCGATATCCTGATTGCTGATTTTCAGCGCGTCATCCAGGGTCATGCCTTTTACCATTTCGGTCAGCGCGGAAGAGGACGCAATGGCCGAGCCACAACCAAAAGTCTGGAAGCCGGCGTCCAGGATGATTTCGGTCTTCGGGTCCACTTTCAGGGTCAGCCTCAGCGCATCGCCGCAACTGATGGAGCCGACATCACCGGTTGCGTTGGCGCCGTCGACCGCGCCCGCATTTTTCGGATTGTAAAAGTGCTCTTTGACCTTTTCTGAGTAATCCCACATGGTGACGCTCCCGTTGAATTCGCTGTCTGGTTCAGATGGCAACTGTTAGCTGAGAATGATGCTGGCGCACGACTTCAGCAGGTAAAGGATTTTCCGCAGCCGCAGCTGCCCGTGGCGTTGGGATTTTCAAACTTGAAGCCGCTGCCTTCCATGCTTTCGACAAAATCCACGGTGACACCCTGCAGCATCGGAGCGCTGCTTTCGTCAATCAGCAGCGTCACCCCGCCGCAGTCCACACGCTGGTCAGTGGCGCCGGGAAATTCCTCCAGCCGCATGGCGTATTTGAAGCCGGAGCAGCCACCGCCCTCGACATGGATACGCAAGCCGGCAACCGGCTTGTTGGCACTGGTAATGAAACGGCTGACGGCCTGGACTGCGTTGTCGGTCAGTGAAATCATGGCTACACCCTCTCTGCAAAACCGTTGTGTTTCTGGTTTCTGAAATCTGTCACCAGAGGTTTTGCAAGCGATATGCCACGCACGGAAATATTGATAAGTAACTGTTTTCAGAAGAGTTCGATACAGAAGCCAGACGCCGCTGTGCTGTTACAAACGATACGGGACACCGGATTTGTAGGCTTTGCGACAGGACCTGCGACAGGAACAGCGATGTAGCTGGATGTTTTGTCAGAATGCGTGCAGACCGTACTGGACTGCGGCGTCGAACAAGCGTGTGCCGCCGCCCTCCGCCACCACCTGCCACAGCGCCGACGGATCAGTGACGCGCACACCGGCCAGGTAATCCACGCCGAACTCGTGCCAGCGCGGCCACCAGGGCAGACTCGGCCCCATCAGCACGACGCGGGCGTGACGGCTCAGTTGTAGCAGACGCAACACGGATTTGTTGGCAATGCTGCTGGCGGTGATGAAAACCCAGTCGGCCTGGGGCAGACAGAATTCAGCGGCGGTATCCGGCAAGTCTCCCGCCTGCGGCTTGCGCTCCAGACACTGATAGGGAATGCCGCGCCACAGCTCGTCCAGTCCCGGATAGCGTCCGACAACCACGACTCGCGCATCCGCCACCTGTGGGGTGAAGTGTTCGAACACACGCAGATGCGGCGGCGCAATGCCCGTCAAAATCTGCGCTGTTACCTGTGGAGAATCCGGCAGTGGGGAATCGGAGATCGGCAGGCCGGATTGATTGATGACGGCGTTCAGTGCTGCCAGACCCACTGCGGCTTCTGCGGGATTCCAGCGCTCCACCCAGTGCATCAGTTCACGCACCGGACGCCCGCACAACGTGCCGGGCCACGGCAACGTACGCGGCACATCCTGCGGACTGAACGCCAGCCCAATTGCAGAAGACAGTTCTGTTTGCAGTGCGGTCCAGTTGATCCCCAGCAGTACACGCCCGACGCGCAGATCCGGCACCGCGCCACGCTGCAACGCAGCGCTGGCATCGTTCAGCAGTGCGCGATACAGATCCGGCGCGACAGGTCCTGTCATTCACCCAGCGCCGGCAGCAACTTCAGTTCAGCTCTGAGAGCATCCGGCACGCCCCAGGCCGTGACACCTTCCACGAACCAGCGCGTATCGGTGGGATGCGGGCGCATGATGTCGAGCTCAGCGAAAATCTTGCCGTCCGCGTGCAGGATGAGATTCCCCAGCAGGCGTCCATTGGGATCGCGCCACTCGCCGTACACAGCGTCAGTTCCATCATAGGGATCGCGACGCAGCTGTACCGCCACCAGCGGACGTGGCTCCGCTTCCAGCGCATCCGCCAGACCCTTGCGCGTCAGTTCGGTACGCAAGGCCTGCCAGATGGCCTGCTGCAGGTCGCCGCTGTTTTCCGGCATGACCGGTTTGGTCATCACAGGATCAGACATGATTCACCACAACTCCGGCGGCGTGAGCTTGTCCGCGTACGGCGTTCCGCCCAGCAGATGCTGCTCGATGATGGTATTCGCGTCCGCCGGTTCCACCCAGCTGTACATCACGGCACCGGGGTACACCAGCACGTTGGCGCCGGCCTGACAGGGCCCCAGACAACCGGTATGCGTGAGTGCAATGCGGTTCTGCAGGTTGCGACGGATCAGGCCCTCCGCAAACGCGTTGAACACCGCCTCGGCATTGCGGGTGCCGCAACTGCCACGGGGATGGCCGTCGGGCCGGCGCTGCATGCAGACGAATATGTGAAAATCCGGTTTGGCCATACTGCTTACCCCACTCAGCCAGGCAACGCCTGATGACTGTGACACTGTTTGGGACAGACGCGGGAACAGGACATGCAGCCAATGCAGTCCATCATGTTCTTCAGCGCCATCACTTTCAGTTCATCGTCATCATCGACGTCATCGTCATCAATCACATCGGCGCGATCCACCAGCTCAAAGACGTCGCGCGGACACACCTTGTAGCAGCGTCCGCAGCCGATGCATTTGGCCGCATCCAGCGCCACCACAAATTCAGGTACCCATTCGGCGCCGCCCCGTGTGCGCCCGACGATTACCGCTTCTGTCATAACCCCTCTCCTCTCTACGGCACGCCGCGCCCGGCAGCGCTCAACCGCCCGCCCGGTCCAGCCGCTGTTTTGCTTCCGCCCAGGCTTCACAGGCCGCCACGGTCTGCCGCGCCAGATCGGGCAGGTCCGTATAGCCGGTCATCAGACGATCCTCCACCAGATCGTGTATCTGCGAAGCCCACTCGGTCGCGACCCGTTTTTTCTGGCTGACCTCTTTCTGCAGCGCTTTCAGTTCGTCGTCAGTCATGGCAAAACTCCTTCACCTGCATGTGCCGATCAAAGTTCCGCAACCACACGATGCGCATTGACCAAAGCAACGGCCTTACCCAGCAGCTTCTCCGACTCCTCCACCATCTTTTCCAGCGAGTCGAAGCCGAAGCGGTGTACGTCACGCAGCGTCTTGTCCAGTGCCACCAGCTTGCCCACCAGAATCAGCGCGCGGCCAAAACCTTCATGGGTAATGTTGATCACTGGCACGGCCAGCAGGCCGGTTTCGCGCTCCACCATCTGCGCGATGGCGTTGTAATAGGCCTTGACGCGCGACAGCGTGGTTTCATCCGGATCGCCCACCACCGGAATCTGGCGGCGGCGCTCCTTGGTGAGGACCAGCGGGTCCAGCACGCGGGCATCACTCCAGGTGTCGTAGGTGCCATAACTGTCCATGGCACGCAGCTGCACCGTCATCTGCCTGACAAACGGATTCTGCAGTGCAGCCGCGTCGTCCGCTATCAGGGTTTCTTCATTCAATGTTGCCAATGCTTCGCTCATTTTCTTCCCCTGTTGAGAGTCGTTGAAATCAATTGCACCAGTCAGTCCTGCCAGCCTTCTGCTTCCATGGCATCGAAACGCGCCGCATCCACTTTCTGGTGACGCTGGATCGCCTTGGCCAGCCAGCTGGACGGACCTTCACGCAGCTCGACCTGCAATGCCGCCAGCAGATCCGCAATCACTGCGTCGTCGGGCACCTTCACCGGCTGCACCTCGATCGCCAGCAGCTGCCGGACGGCAGATGCTCCGCAGGCGCGGCAATACACCGCAATGCAGCCCTGCAGCAGCGCCAGCTTGTTGGCCAGCTTGTCCTCATTGCCGTCCTGCTCCAGCGCGCCAAATTCGCTGACGTTCAGCAGCTGGATGCAGTCTGGATTCACGCCGTAGATGGCAAATGACTGCGCCGATCCGAAGTGCTGGTCCACAATTTTTCCGTCAGTAGTGGCGAATGCCACACGCAGCAGCGTGTGGTCGTCACTGTCATCCAGAACGTGCAATTGCCGTGTCAGTTTCGTCATGATTCAATGCCTCGCCTGCGGCTCCCGCGTCGCCGTGGGTCCATCCTGTTTCTGTGAATAGATCGAGTGATAGGGTTCAATTTCCCGGTGATGGGCCAGCATCAGGTTGGCCAGATCGAACAGCGCCTGCTGGGTACCGCGATAGCCGAACCAGCACCGCTGAAAACCGCCGACGAGATCGTACTGGGGAAAACCGATGCGCAGCAGCGGAATACCCAGACGGCGCGCCGAATCTGCCGCGTGACTGTTGCCCAGCAGCAATCCCGCACGCTGCTCCCGCGCCACCAGCTCCACATCCTCCAGATCGCCAACCTGCACAGTGGCGATGGGTGCCTGGGACAGCGCGGCATTTTTGGCGGGCACCACCGCCGCCACCGTGGATGCCCCCATACCGCGCAGCATTTTTTCAAAGCCCAGCAGTACATCCGGATCGGCCGCAATCGCCACACGCACATCACCCAGCATGAAGTGGGTATCGAGCATCGCATCCTGCAACTGGCGCCGCTGGCGCCGCCATTTTTCGGGAACCGCGTTGCCACTGATGCGACTCAGCGTGGCGAACCACGCATCCACTTCGTCCAGTCCCTGCAGATGACCGAAGCGCATGTCCGGCACACCGGTTTTTTCCTTCAGCGTATCCGCAGCGGCCAGCAGGCTGCTGCCAACGACCAGCGTCGCCGCACTTTCACCGGCTTCTTCCAGATCCCGCAGCGACAATCCACCGGTGGTCAGCGGATTGAACTGGGCATCGTCCAGGTGCCCATCCAGCGAGCCGGACAGATCCGGAATCAACACGGGACGCAAACCAAAACTTTCGATGCTTTCACTGACGAATTCGAGATCGCCGGGCGTCAGATTGGCGCCGCACAGCACGTTGACCTGGCGCGGCCGCAAGCCTGCGCGCTCCTTGCCGGCAGGAACCAGTGTCTCGATGATCGCTTTCACCGCCAGCGCAAAACCACTTTCAAAACTGCCGGAAAAGTCCGGCGTGTTCACCGCCACGATCGCGTTGCCGGCATATTCGGTGTACTCCCTGCGAAAATCACCCACGGCGCGCCTGATGTCGCAGCCCTGGGTCTCCGCCAGACCGGTAGTGACCAGCCCGATAATGGCGGGATTCTGCTTCTCGCTGATCACGCGCAGCGCTTCCACAATATTCTCGTCTGCACCCATCACGGAGCTGACCTGATCCATGGCTGTGGTCTGCAACGGCACGGGCTCGCGAAAATGGCGCACGAAAAACACTTTCGCGAACGCCGTGCAGCCCTGCGAGCCGTGCATCAGCGGCATGGCCTTGCGCATGCCCAGAAACGCCAGCGCAGCTCCGGTGGTCTGACTGGATTTGAGTGGACTGACCGACAGTGCCTTCTTGCGATTGATGATTTCAGCCATACGTCGCGCCTCAGCCGTTCGCCGCCAGAACAGATGCCGGCGCTAGTGATTCCTGGACTTCTTCATGTGCAACCTGCTCCACCGGAACATCCCACGGCGCCTTGCGACGCACCGCTTCCCACACCGGACTTTCCAGCGTCAGACACAGCTGCCGCACCAGCTCCAGCATGCCGTCGTAACCGGCGTAGCCAAATTCGCGCTCCTGATTGATGTCGAGAAACGGAATGCGCGCCTTGAGCGCGGTGTACATGTTGCGGCCACCGGCAATCAGTATGTCGGCCTTGTACTCTTCCACGGTTTTCAGCAGCAGACGCGGATTGCCTTCATCCAGCATTTTCACGTCGTCGCCCATCAATTCGCGAATGCGTGCCTTGTCTTCCTCGGTGGATTTTTTGGTGCCGGTAGCCACCACTTTCATGCCCAGATCCTGCAGCGCGGAAATGACCGACCAGGATTTGACCCCACCGGTGTAAAGCAGAACCCGCTTGCCTTCCAGACGCGAACGCCAGGGTGCCAGCGCGGCGCGAATGCGTGTTTCCTCGCGCGCGATCAGCGCTTCAGTGCGCTCTGCCAGATCCGGATCGTTGATGAGACGGGCGAAATCCCGCAGCGACTGCGACGTATCGGTGATGCCATAGAAACTGCCCTCGAACCAGGGCGTGCCATAACGTTCCTGCAGCTTGCGTGCAACATTCAGCATCGCCTTGGAGCACACCATCATGTTCACTTTGGCGCGATGCATGGTCTGCACTTCATGGAAACGCGCATCGCCGGACAGCGTGCACAGGACGCGCAATCCCAGCTCATCCAGCAGCGGCAGCACATACCAGAATTCACCGGCAATGTTGTATTCACCAATCAGATTCACATCGTGCACGCGGATATCGCTGCGCACCGACGGCGCCGGAAGCGGCTCACGGGTACCCACCACATGCTTCACCATGGCTTCGCCGGCGATGCGGTTGCCCAGATTCTTGGTGCCATAAAAGCCGGCAGCGTCCACCGGCACCACCGGCACATTCCAGCGCTCGGTGGCGGTCTTGCAGATTGCGTCGATGTCATCGCCGATCAGTGCCGGCACGCAGGTGTTGTAAACGAACACGGCCGGCGGAGCGTAATCCTCCACCGCCTGTTTGATCGCATGAAACAGGCGCTTTTCCGCCCGCCCCATGATGATGTCCTGTTCGGTCAGATCGGTGGTCATGCCGATGCGATACAGCTCGGGTCCGCTGGAGCGTGTGCCACGGTTGTCCCAGGAACTGCCGGCGCAGGCAATGGGACCATGCACGATGTGCGCGACATCAGCGATGGGCAGCAGCGCAATCTGCGCGCCGTCAAACGCGCAACCGCCATCCGTGGCACCCGGCTTGGGTTTGGAGCAGCCGGACTTTTCTTTCTTGTTGTGACTGCAGGCCGGTTCGTCGAGCAGTTCCGCAATCTCTTTCGATTTCATGTCAGAAAACTCCCCTGCACTGATTCTGCTTCCGCTTGTGCGCACTGACCTGCTGCAGGCTCTGCAAGCGCTGTTCCAGCCTGAATGATCGCTGCAACCAGCGCCGAATGCGGCCTGCACGCTGCGGATTGGTGTCGTGAATGCGACAAAACCGACACCGCTGCGCCGGCACTTGCCTGTTCATGACAAATCGTGGCTGCCGGCAGCCTGCATACGCGCGGCAATGGCGTTCAGTACTTCCGGATCGCTTTCCTTCTGCAGCAGAGCCAGCGCTGACAACGGCGCATGCTCCACTGCCGCCAGACGCACAGTCCAGTCCGGATCCTGCAGCAGTTCCACCACGTCATCACTGCCCATGCGACTGGCAACCAGGCGACGAATTTCCGGCTCGCTGTCCTGCGCCATCAGCGCAAGACTTTCCACCGGCAACCGCTTGGCGACAAATTTGCGCACCTGCCGGTCGGGATCGCGAATCAGACGGAACAGGCGGCCGGCTGGCAGGCGCTGCGCCACATAGGCGCGCACCAGATAATCCGGGTCCGCCGCCATCGCTTCCAGCTTCTCCAGCGGCAGACGATCCGCCACTGTGATGCGCACTTCACGATCTTCATCGTTCATCAGTGCTGTCAGTTGCTCCCGCGGCAGCCGATACGCGACAGCGCGTCGCACCGCCTCATCGGAATCGCCAATCAGCGGCGCCAGACTTTCCACCGGCGCATAGCGCACGGCAATGGCGCGGCGTTCCCAGAACGGATCCGACAGATAGAACGCTGCCTGATGCGGATTGTTGCGAAAGAAGCGGTCGATCTGGCGCCCGCTGTCGACCTGCACGCAGGTGTCGCCGGGCGTGCAGCGTCCGGTCAGCAGCGACGACTGCCGGAAGCGGCAACTGCGGCAGTCCGCCATGGGCGTCAGATCGGATTCACCAGTGTCGTTACGGCTGTCCATGGATTCAGTTTCCGACAGTTGCGCGATTCAGTTCGTATCAATCCAGAATTTCGGCCAGCACCACACCCGAGGCGGCGCCTGCGTCATTCGTCAGCACCGAGCAGTGATCGCTGGAGTTGATGAGATACAGATTGAAGTGCGGCCGTTCCACCACCGGTTTGGCGGCGCCTGTATCGTCATCGAAGCAATAGGTAAAGTGTTTGCCGGGAAACTGCTGGCGCAGCAGGCCGATGGTGGCTTCCGACAGACCGTTCTGTTCCACCAGCGCGGTGATGCTGGCAATCTCATGCTCGGCAATCATGCATTCATCTCACAGTAGTGCGCGCGCAGGCGCGGCGCGGAACCCATGGCCTTGGCGAGCCACGGCGGTGGATTGTCCTGGGCCAGCACGGTTTGCAGCCGGGTCAGCGCATCGCGCGCGAAAGTGGCGTAACCGAGCTTGATGGGATGCAGCCCGGCGCGCACCACTTTTGCCGCAGCCGGACCGCCAATGGAAACCGTGTACAGCACCGCACAATCCTTTATCAGGGTGGCACGGATCTGGTCGCGGCCATTGCGGCTATCCTGCTCCGCCATGCCATCTGTAACGCCCGGCTGACTGGCCGCCGGTTCGCGAATATCAATCAGGCGGATGTAATCGGGTGACACCTGGTAAATCAGGAAACGACTGCAGCCGCTGAAGGTGCCGTCGATTCGTTCACCGCTGTCGGAGGCACAGGCAACGCGCACCGATCCGGACAGTTCGCAGTACACACCGCTTTCAATCACTGGCACGGGCGCCGCAGCAACCGGAACGCCCTGTCCTTTCAGCAGATCAAACGCGCATCGCACCGTTTCCGGATCAGTCAGCACCGCTTCTGCCTGCAACGCCTGACGAAACCGGCTGGCCCGCAGCCGCTGCAGTCTGGCACTGGAAATGGGTTCGCCCAGAATCCGGATCAGCAGGCGCAGCAGAAGACGGGCGTCAACGCCGGGCAGCACCCGCGCAGCCAGTCCGATCCGCAACGCAATATCGTCTTCCAGCGGCGCAGCCACTCTCAGTCGCCTCCGCCCGCCCGCTTGGCGCGCAGGGTAACCGGCAATTGCGGCGGAGCGATCGGTTCCAGGTAATAGCTGGAGCCGTCGGCGAGCATCACTTCCCCACCCCAGCGCTCGGGCGTATCGAACTCCAGTGACACAATGTTTTCTTCCAGATCCCGCTTGGCGACATATAACGTCAACTGGCCACTGCTGGTGCGGCGAATCATGACGCTTGGCATGGTAGATCCTCTTCGGCGTTTACAGACATCACGATGAACAGCGCACAGGAACCGGCCGGCATGTGCAGCCGGTTCCTGCCGCCACGCGGGCAGATCAGCGCACCAGATCGTAGTTGTAATCGGTGGTCTGCATGCCGCGGGTTTCTTCGTCCAGCCGCTCCAGCACGGCATTCACCAGCGTCGTCAGAATCTGCATGGCGCCTTCATAGCCCATGGTGGTCTGACGATGCAGGTGGTGACGATCAAAGATCGGGAAGCCGATACGGATCAGCGGCACCTCGAACTCCTTGCCCTTGTGCAGCGTGTCACGCTGGATGAACTTGCCGTAGGAATTGCCGATCATGAAGTCCGGCTTGTCGGTGAACACCAGCGAACGCAGATGCCACAAGTCCTTGCCAATATGCACCGTGCAGTTCTTGCCGTATGGGGAGGATTCCAGCACCGCTTCGCAGGCTTTCTTCCAGCGCTTGTTGGCGTTGTGACAAACGATGTGCGTCGGCTCGGCACCCACTTCCAGCAGGAACTTCACCATGCCCAGCACGAAATCCGGATCGCCCCACAGTGCATAGCGCTTGCCGTGCAGCCAGGTGTGCGAGTCGGTCATCATGTCCACCAGCCGGCCGCGCTCCTTGGCCAGGCTCGCGGGAATTGGCTGGCCGCTGATTTCGCTGGCTTTCATCAGGAATTCATCGGTCCAGTCCAGACCCATCGGAATGTTGAGCTTGGGCACTTCGTGCTTCCAGGTGTTCTCGACAAACTTCCGGGTTTTTTCCAGGTGCCAGGGTTGCAGCAGCAGCGTGTTGTGCGCGTTGGGCGCATCCTTGATTTCATGCTGGGTGGTACCGCCGGCATACATGCGGAATTCGCCGTCAGCCGGCGTATCCAGCACTTCTTCCGGATCGGACAGCAGGGTGAAATCAACATCCATTTCGTTCAGCATGCGCTTGATGACGCGGAAATTGCCCAGATAGGTTTCGAAGCCCGGCACGATATTGATCTTGCCATTGCTGCCGGCCACCTTGTCCTGCATGTAGTTCAGGGTGAAGTAGCGGGCGATGCCCTCGAACATGTTGTCCCAGCCGGTGACATGGCTGCCGACGAA
>CAZBII010000159.1:0-10965 GCA_964491665.1 uncultured Moraxellaceae bacterium | reverse complement strand
GTGGAAGAGGTTTCGCGCAATGCATCGGCGGCCTCCACGGCGGCGCAGCAGGCCTAGCAGCAGGTGCGGATTGTCAACGATACGGTCAATACCACGCGCGAGCTGATCCAGCGGGTGGATCAGGAAAACCGCAACAACGTAACGGTGCTGTCGAGTCTGCACGCCGAAACTGAAAGCATTGGCACGGTGCTGGAAGTGATTCGCGGCATAGCCGAACAGACCAACCTGCTGGCGCTAAACGCGGCGATCGAGGCGGCGCGCGCCGGCGAGCAGGGGCGTGGTTTTGCGGTGGTGGCGGATGAGGTGCGCTCGCTGGCCACCCGCACCCAGCAGTCCACTGCCGACATCCAGAACATGATCCAGCGCTTGCAGCGCGGTGCCTCCGGCGCCGTGCAGGCCATCAACAACACCCAGCAGATCACCAGCGAAAGCGTGACGCAGACCGACCGGCTGGTGCAGGCGCTGAATGCGGTGTCGCAGATGATCGGTGAAATCAACCAGATGAATTTCCAGATTTCCACGGCCACCGAGGAGCAGAGTGCCGTGTCGCAGGATGTGAACCGCAATATTCACAGCATCAACCAGGCGTCCGAGCAGGTGGCGGAGGTGCTCGGTGAAAACGCTCGCGGCAGTGACGCACTGCTGCGCAATGCCGAACGCCTGCAACAGCTGGTCAACCAGTTCCGCATCCGGCGCTGAGCGGACGTTTCTGCGGAGCCGCTTGCGAGTGTGCAAGTGCTCCGCAGACGCTCAGGTCTTCAGAAACTCCGATTTCAGCCAGCCTACCTTGCCGTTCACCCGCACCTGATGCCAGCCGGATTTCTGGTCGAGAATATCCACCACCGTGCCGCGCGGCAGCGGCGGCGCAATGGCTTCGGCGGTGGGGCGTGGTTCGGCGCGGAAATTCAGCTTGCTGGCGGTGACAAAACCCTTGCCGCGTGCCGGCACGTTGGGATCGATGTCGCCATCGGGTTTGCGCTGGAACGCGGTTTCCTCGTCGCGGCCGCGGGTGATCAGGCGCTGCCGCAGACGGTCGAGTGGAAACGCCGGCCCCGGATCATCCTTGCGTCCCGGTGCGATTTCCTCATGGCCCAGAATTTCCCGCACCGGATAGGTGGTGCACAGGGCGCTGCACAGATCGAACGTGGCCTCGATCTGTTCTTCGGTGTAGGCCAGCCAGTAACTTTCGGCGCGCTCGTTGCGGTGAGTGGCGGCAATCACCTGGTCGGCCGGATATTTGCGGCCAAACGACGCGAGGAATTCGCCGCCTTCGGTGCGTTTCAGACGGCCGGGATTATCCAGTTCGATGCCGATGGAAAAATGGTTGTAGCCCTTGCGGTTGCCGTAGGTGCTGGCGCCGGCGTGCCAGGCGATGGTGTCGAACGGCAATAATTGTGTGATCCTGCCGTCGCGGCCGATGACCACGTGCGCCGAGGCTTTCGCCTGCGGATTGGTGAGCCAGTTGATGGCGGATTCTGCCGAGCTGCCGCCGGTAAAATGGACGATGATGGCGTCCGGCAGTCCGGCTGCGAAGGCGCTGCCGTGATTGGGCGTGGGTGTGAACGGCGCGCCGGTGATGCGATGCTGGGCGATGGTGATGGCCATGATGCGCTACCTCACCCGGCGGGAGTGGATGTGTCCTGCGAACCGGTAATGGCGCGCACGACGCGATTGCTGGAGCCGGATTTTTCCAGCGAGCGGCCGATGGCCCAGGTGCCAACGATGCCGCCCCACGCCCACCAGAATTCTTCCGGCAGATTGATGCCGCTGTTCACCGAGCATTGCTTCACTTCATTGTTGACGATGCAGCTGGCGGTGGCTTCGCCGCGCAGGAACTGGATGCCGGGAATCAGACAGTAGTTGAGGAAAATCAGGCCGAGCCCGAAATACACGACGGTGGGACGGGCGCGCTTGGTGTAGTTGTCGCCTTGCGCCAGTTCGGCCACCAGCACACGTTCCTTCGCTTCCAGTTCCTTGCGCACGGTCTGCTCGATTTCGCTGTCGCGTTTCTGCAGCAGCGCTTCCATTTCCAGTTTGAATTGCTGTTTTTCTTCGCCGCTGAGATGAAACTTGTCGGCGACGTTGCCGATCTCGCCGATGATGTTGCTGGCGCTGCCGCCCAGAATGTTGGTTAGCCAGTTCATTGCCCCGCTCCCTGAGTGTCTGCATTGGATTGACGTGACTGCACCGTCCGATGATGGAACGGAAGCGGGGGTGTGTCTAATGAATTTTGGCAGACGCGTTTGCGGAAATAGTGGCGCCGGTCAGGCCTGGGTTTGCAGATACGCCTTCCAGCCGCCGGGCGTGGTGATGTCGCGCGCGCCCTGAAGGCCGTAAGGTTCGCAGATGAAACCGGATTCCCAGCGACCATCGGCCAGCTGCACCTTGCCAATGCCCAGCGGCGCGCCGATTTCCGCCACGAAGGAACCGAACTGTTCGCGTGGCACGGCCCACACTTCCACCGGCAGCGCAATGCCGTTGTCTTCGCGCATCAGGCCGGGTCGGAACGGCGGGCCGCCGGCAAGCGCATAGAGGCGATAGTGCGGCGCGGTGGTGGTGCTTTCGATTTTGCGCGCGCCGCGTTCCGCCAGCTGCCAGTGCAGCGCCAGCCCTTCCAGATGCGCGCCGCACACTACTACGGGAATGGCTTTGTCCGGTGCCTTGCCGCGCGCGGTAAAGGGTGGATTGGGCAGCGCCGTGGCGCCGAGTTTTTTCGCACTGACGGCATGCAGCTGCGCGGCGAGGGACAGCAGACGCTTGTCCTCAAACGCACGATGAAACAGTGTCACACCGAAACTGCCGCCGTGACTGAAGAATCCGCCCGGCACGGTAACGGCAGCCAGATCCATCAGGTTCATGAAATTGTTGTAGTGACCCAGATTGGAATTCAGCTGCAGTGGTTCGGCATTAATTGCATCGATGCGGTAGGTGGTGCCGACGGTGGGTGTGACAATGGCATCGACAGCATGCAGCAGCGGTTGCGCCTGCTGGATAAGATGCTGCAACCGGTAATGCGCGTTGAATGCATCCATCGCCGTGATATTTTTCCCTCCTTCCACAATGCTGCGGATCACCGGCAGCAGGGCGGCGGGATTGCTGTCCAGCAGCGCCTGCGTGGCCAGTGTGCGTTCCGCCACCCACGGGCCCTGATACAGCAGCCTTGCTGCCTCGACGAATGGACGGATTGACACTTCCTGCAGATTCCAGCCCAGTGCGCGCATCTGCTCCACGCTGGAACGAAACAGTTGCTGCGCTTCGGCATCGCCGAAAAATTCCAGTTCGCTGTCGGCAGGAATGCCAATCACTGGAGTGCGCGGGAAAGCGCCGAAATAGCGTCTGCCGTTGCTGTAGGGATTGGGGCGGCTGTAATCGTCTGCTCTGTCGAACTGCGCGCTGATATCGAATACGCGGTTGGCGTCGTCGCAGGTCAGCGCAAAGATGCTGATGCAGTCGAGGCTGCGACAGGCCGGCACCAGTCCGCGCGTGCTAAGCAGGCCTTTCGACGGTTTCAGTCCGATGATGTTGTTGAGCGCGGCGGGCACGCGGCCGGAGCCGGCGGTGTCGGTGCCCAGCGAAAAACTCACCCAGCCCTTGGCCACTGCGAGCGCGGAACCGGAGCTGGAACCGCCGGAAATGTAATCCGGATTGAACGCGTTGTGGCACGGCCCCCAGGGCTGCGGCGAGCGCGTGCCCACCAGTCCGGTGGCGAACTGGTCCATGTTGGTTTTACCCATGGGAATCGCGCCGGCGGCAATCAGCAGCTCCACCACTTTGGCAGAACGTTGTGGCGTGTAGTGAAACTGCGGGCAGGCGGCGGTGGTGGGAATGCCGGCCAGATCGATGTTGTCCTTGATCGCAAACGGAATGCCGTACAGCGGCAGCTGGTCGGGAGATTTATCCGCCAGCTGTTGCAGATAGGGCTCCAGTTCGTACTGGGTGAGCGGACAGATCCACAGCGGATTGGCGCTGTCCTGTTTGTATTGCTCCAGCAGGGTGCGCACCAGCTGTGCCGGCGTGAAATCGCCGTTGCGGTAATGCTGCAGCAGGCCGGCAATGGTCATGTTGATGATATGCAGTGGCAACATTCAGCTTTCCTCGATGATGAGCAGGGGCTGACCCGCGCTGACCTGCTGGCCTTCGCTGCGACAGACCGCGTACAGCGTGCCGCTCACGGGTGCAGTGACTTCGATTTCCATTTTCATCGATTCCAGTATGCAAACGGTTTGCCCGGCATGGATTTTTTCGCCCGGCTGCACCAGGATTTTCCAGATGTTGCCGGCCACGTGGCTGTCGATCGCCATGCAGTTGTCCGGCAGCGCCTGCTCGCCGGCATTGTCTTGCGCCAGATCCTGGCTGGATTCGAAATTGATCTGGCCGCTGTCGATCCAGCGCTGCAGTTCCTCGGCGAACGCTTGATCGCGTTGCGCAGTGAAGGCGTCGATACCGGCACGGTTTTGTTGCAGGAAGGCTTCGTACTGCTGCAGGCTGAAGCGCGTTTCCTCGATACGCAGCGGATAGCGGCCGTTGGGAAAATCCTGGCGGATCTGCACCAGTTCGTCGGCGCTGACTTCGTAAAAGCGGATCTGGTCGAAGAAGCGCAGCAGCCACGGCTGGGTAAATTCCGCCGTCTGTTTGAAGCGGTTCCACATCTGCAGGGTGCGGCCGACAAACTGGTAGCCGCCGGGACCTTCCATGCCGTACACGCACAGATAGGAACCGCCGATGCCGACGGAATTTTCCGCCGTCCAGGTGCGCGCCGGATTGTATTTGGTGGTGACCAGTCGATGACGCGGATCGAGCGGCGTGGCCACCGGCGCACCGAGATAGACATCGCCCAGCCCCATCACAACGTAGCTCGCCTCGAACAGGATTTTCTTCACCTCGGCGATGGAATCCAGACCGTTGATGCGGCGGATGAACTCGATATTGCTGGGGCACCAGGGCGCGTCCTTGCGAACCGACTGCATGTATTTTTCAATCGCCAGCCGGCAGGCGGCGTCGTCCCAGCTCAGTGGCAGATGCACGATGCGCGAGGGCACTTCCAGCGTGTCGATGTTCTGCAGCTGTTGTTCACCCTGTTGCAGCAGATCGAGCAGCGCGGTCAGCGGCAATTGCGGCGGATCGTAATGAATCTGCAGTGAGCGAATGCCCGGCGTCAGTTCGCGCATGCCGGCAATGTTCTGAGCCTGCAGCCACAGCATCAGCGCATGCACGCGGAAGCGCAGGCGAATGTCCAGCATCAGCGGGCCGTATTCCACCAGCAGGTAATGATCGCCGGACGGGCGGTACACCACCTGCTCGCCGTGCGCGCTGGCGGCAATGGTTTTGAGGATGGGGGAAAGCGGCGCAGTCGCAGTGATACTGGTGGCGATGGCTTCGAGATTTTTGATGGCGGCAAGCTGGTTGCGCTCCAGCGTGTTGGCGGTCGCCATGTCCACCGGAATGAAGCGGATTTTGTCACCGGCTTTCAGCTGGCCCAGTTTCCACAGGTCCGCTGTGATCACCGTGGCCGGGCAGACAAAGCCGCCCAGCGAGGGACCGTCCGGACCCAGGATGACTGGCATGTCGCCGGTGAAATCGATGGTGCCGATGGCGTAGGCGTTGTCGTGAATGTTGGACGGATGCATGCCGGCTTCGCCGCCGTCGCTGCGTGCCCACTGCGGTTTCGGTCCCACCAGACGGATGCCGGTGCGGCTGGAGTTGTAATGCACTTCCCAGTCGCTGGCAAAAAAGGTGTCGATGTCCTGCGCGGTAAAAAAATCCGGCGCGCCGTGCGGACCGTAGATCACATGCAGTTGCCAGTCGTTGCGGATTTCCGGGCGCAGGTTGTGTGGAAGCGGTTGCGGTGCGGTCAGTTGCGCAGCGTTTTGCAGGGGCGCCGCCAGATGCAGCACATCGCCGGTGCGCAGCGCGCGTCCGCCGTGGCCGCCGAACTGGCCCAGCGTGAAAGTGGATTTCGAGCCGAGATAATCTTCGCAGCGCATTCCTCCCGCCACGCACAGATACGCGCGCGCGCCGGCCTGCTGCACTTTTCCCAGCTGCAGCGTCTGTCCGGCTTTCACCGCATGGGTTTGCCACAGCTCCAGTGCGGCGCCGTCCAGCGTGGCGGCAATGCTGGCACCGGTAATGGCAATGTGCGTGTCGCAGTTGAAACGCAGAGTGGGGCCGTTCAGCGTGATTTCCAGTCCCGCGGCATTTTCCGCATTGCCAAGCAGGCGGTTGCCGAGCCGGAACGACAGGCTGTCGAACGGACCGGACGGTGGCACGCCAATGTGCCAGTAACCGGTGCGGCCGGGAAAATCCTGTACGCTGGTCATGGTGCCGGGCACCAGCACATCCAGCGTGGCGGGCGAATGTCGGAAGCTGTTGAGAAAGCGCGTGTACATGTTGCCGTGCTGCATCACATCGCTGTACAGAATTTCCCGCACGTACTGCGTGTTGGTTTCGATGCCTTCCAGCACTGTATCGCTCAGAACGCGGTCCAGCGCGTTGATGGCCCAGCTGCGATCTTCCGCATGCACGATCACTTTTGCCAGCATGGGATCGAAGAAAGGTGAGACGATGCTGCCGGACTCCACCCAGTGATCGATGCGCAGGGTGGCAGATGGTTCCAGTGACTCAATTGCCGGAAAACGCACGCAGGTGAGCAGGCCGGCCGACGGCTGGAATTCCTTGTTGGGATCTTCGGCATAGATGCGCGCCTGGATGGCATGACCGCGCGGCTTCAGATTCTGCGCCAGTGCTTGCAGCGACTGCAGTTCGCCTGCTGCCAGCCGCACCATCCATTCCACCAGATCCACGCCGAAAATCATTTCGGTGACGCCGTGCTCCACCTGCAGGCGCGTGTTCACTTCCAGAAAATAGAAACGGTGATCCTGCTGGTCGTAAATAAATTCCACGGTACCGGCGTTGCGATAATTCACCGCCTGCATGATGCGCACGGCGGTGGCATGCAGCTGCGCGCGCACGCCGTCGGGAATGTTCGGCGCGGGTGTTTCCTCGATGACTTTCTGGTGGCGGCGCTGGGCGGAACAGTCGCGCTCGCCCAGGGCGATGGCGTGGCCGTTGCCGTCACCGAAAATCTGCACTTCAATGTGGCGGGCAAATTCGATGTACTTCTCGACGAACACGCCGTCGTTGGCGAAGTTGTTGGCGCTCAGGCGCTTGACCGAATCCCAAGCCTTGATCAGGGTGTCGGCGTCGGCGCACATCTGCATGCCGATGCCGCCGCCGCCCGCCGTACTTTTCAGAATCACCGGGTAGCCGATGGCATTGGCAGCGCTGAGTGCGTCGTCCAGCGACGTCAGCAGACCTGTGCCCGGCAGCAGTGGCACATTGTTCTGCCGCGCCAGCTCCCGCGCCGTGTGCTTCAGGCCGAATGCCTGCATCTGCGCGATGGTGGGGCCGATAAAGGCAAGGCCGTGCTGTTCACAGGCGCTGACAAAGGCGGGATTCTCGCTGAGGAATCCGTAGCCGGGATGCACCGCGTCGACACCGGCCCTGCGCATGATGGCGAACAGCTTGTCCTGGTTGAGGTAGGTGTCGCTGGCGGCGCCGTCACCCAGGCTGAAGGCTTCGTCGGCGTGAGCGACGTGGAGTGAATCGGCGTCGGCTTCGGCGTAAACGGCTACGGACTTCACGCCCATTTTTTTCAGCGTGCGGATGATGCGGTCAGCAATGGCGCCACGGTTGGCGATCAGGACTTTGTTGAACATGCAGGTGTGCCTTGTTCAGTGCGGGTCGTCCCGCCGGGTACGGATTCTGCAGCCGGTCGTCCGGCGACAGACAGCGTGCAATCAGCCGTTCCAGATAATTACTTCAATCGGTGTCGGGTTATAGCCGTTGCACGGATTGTTCAGCTGCGGGCAGTTGGAAATCAGCACAATCACATCCATCGCCGCCTTCATCTCCACATATTTTCCCGGCGCGGAAATGCCATCGGCAAAGGTCAGCCCGCCATCCGCCGTCACGGGCACGTTCATGAAGAAATTGATGTTGTGCGTGATGTCGCGCTTGGTCATGCCGAATTTTTCATTCTGCGCCACTGCCAGCAGATAGCTGTCGCGGCAGGCGTGCATGCAGCGTTTCTCCAGCGCGTAACGCACCGTGTTGCTCTCGGTGGCACAGGCGCCACCTAGCGTGTCGTGACGGCCGCAGGTATCAGCAGTGATTTCCAGCATCACATTGCCGCGATTCGACAGCAGCTGCGTACCCGCCGTGAGATACACATTGCCCTGCTCGCGAATCGTATCCATCGCGCTGTAACGTTCCGCCGGATCTTTGGCGTTGTAGAACAGCGTGTCTGCCGCCTGATTGCCTTCCAGATCCAGAATGCGCAATGTCTGGCCGTGCTTCAGTTTATGCATCCAGTAGTCGCCTGCCGGCACCACTTCCTTGTGCACGGCATTTTGCGGATCAAGGGTGCTTTCACGAATCATTGCCGCGCTCCTTATGCCAGACCGAGATGGTAGAGACGATTGTTGTCAAAGCCGCGCCGGTTCTCCGGGCGGAAGTTGCGGCAGAAATCATCATCAGCCACCGGCGCCGCCTGCAGGATTTCACAGTGCACCGGCTTGCGTGGAAAATCTGTCGCCAGATTCAGCGGATGCGGGCAGGAATGCAGCAGCACCAGTGTATCCATTTCAAACCTCAGACTGATGCTGGCGCCGGCCTTTGCTGCGGACGCGTCCAGTTTCAGATGACCGTTGTCATCGGCCACCACCTTGCTGAACAGGTTCAGGTTGGCCGCCAGGTCGCGCTCGCTCAAACCGTATTTCGCCAGCTCCACCAGAAAGCTGTCGTGGCCGTTCTGGTACCAGTCGTTGCGGTAATCCTGATACGAGTGCTGGCCCCAGCGCTCGATTATCTTTTTGCGCGTGATGTTGCCGCACACCGTGTCGTGCCAGCCGAAACTGTCGTCGATGATCGAAGCAAAGATGCGCCCCATGTCGGAGTACAGGCAGTTGCCGCGCGTGAGCTTGAAGGTGTGCTGGCATTTCAGCGTGTCCGGTGCGTTGTAGCGTTCCAGCAGATCCTCGGGGTTGTAGAACAGCATGCCCACGTTGGCGCCGCCCTCCACATCGGTGAGTTTCAGCACGGTGCCGCGCCGCAGTTTCAGCGACCAGTGCGCCGCGCCGGGCAGGGTGTATTCATACAGAACGGTTCCAGCGGATGCTGCGTTCATGCCGAGGCTCCTCCTGCCAGCCGGCTTTGACTGGCTTCAAGTTGTTGATCGATCTGACGGTACAGTTTGCGGCTGGTTTGTCCGGCCGGAATGTCATAGGTGATACGCGCGCCGAATGCGCCGGGCGCCTGCGGATCGTGACGTGCCTTGTCGAATACCCACAGCCGCGTGCCCAGATAAAAACCTTCTTTCAGGTCATGGGTGATCATGAAAATGGTCAGCTGATGCTGCCGCCACAACTCCAGCACCAGCTTGTGCATGTCGGTGCGAATGCCGGGGTCGAGCGCGCCGAAGGGTTCATCCAGCAGCAGAATGGCCGGCTTGCGAATCAGCGACTGCGCGATTGCCAGCCGCTGTTGCATGCCGCCGGACAGCTGGTGCGGATATTTGTCCGCCGCCGCCGTCAGTCCGACTTTTTCCAGCATTTCCAGCGCTTCCTTTTTTGCCGCATGGCGTGCAGTGCCGAACAGTTTGCCCAGCAGCGGGCTGCGCTCCAGTTCCCGCGCCAGCATCACGTTCTTCAGCACCGTCATGTGCGGAAACACGGAATATTTCTGGAACACAATGCCGCGCTGCTGGCTGGGTTCGTCGGGAATCGCCTGGCCCTCCAGCAGGATGGCGCCGCGTGATGGTGTTTCTGTGCCGAGCAGCATTTTCAGGAAGGTGGTCTTGCCGCAGCCGGACGCACCGACGATGGTAATGAAATCGCCTTTTTCCACCCGCGCGTTGATGCGTTCCAGCACCACCTGATCGCCGTATTCCTTCCACAGATTGTTGACGTGAATGTAGCTCATGCCTTGCCTCCGCTGGCGGCGTGGAACCAGGGGAAGCACCACAGGGAAATTTTTCGCAGTCCGTAATCGATGAAGAACGCCAGCAGCGTAATCCAGATCACATACGGCAGGATTACATCCATCGCCAGATAGCGGCGCACCAGAAAAATCCGGTAGCCCAGGCCATCGGTGGAGGCAATCGCTTCGGCCGCAATCAGGAACAGCCAGGCTGCACCCAGCGACAGGCGCACGGCATCGATCAGGCGCGGCAGCACCTGCGGCAGAATGACGCGCACAATGATCTGCCAGCTGTTGGCGCCCAGGGTTTGTGCCTTGATCAGCTGCTCGGCGGGAATTTCCAGCACGCGCTGCTGCAGATCGCGAATCAGAAAGGGCGTGATGCCGATGATGATCAGCATCACTTTCGCCAGCTCATCCATGCCGAACACGATGAACAGGATTGGCAGAATCGCCATCGGCGGAATCAGTGACAGGAAGGTGATCAGCGGCGACAGCGGCGCACGCGCAAACGGAAACGCGCCGGTGAGAATACCGAACACCAGACCGGCCAGCGCGCTGATGCCCACACCCCACGCCAGCCGCACCAGACTGCTGGCCGTATCCAGCCACAGCAGATAATCGCCGCTGCGTTTGTCCGGCTCGAACGCCATGCGCACAATCGCATCGCCAAAACTGGAGAACGCCGGCAACAGTTTGTCGCCGGGGTTCTCCGCCAGCCGCGCACTGGACGCCACCAGATAGAACAGCAGCAGCAACACAAAGGGCAGCAGGCCCAGCAGCCAGCGGGTGCTGGTGTCCGGTTGCAGGTTGATGAGCTTTTTCATCGGTGACGGATTCCGTGTGCGCAGTGGAAGTTTTTACAGCTTGCCGTCAGCGGCCATCTGCATGTACGCCGGATCAAACCGCAGCTTCACGTTCTTGCTGTTTCCGTAGATGCCGGCGGGCGTTTCGATGCCGATGAAGCCGGCGTCGCTCGCACCTTCACCC
>CAZBII010000158.1:0-10991 GCA_964491665.1 uncultured Moraxellaceae bacterium | reverse complement strand
GCTAGTCGAGCGGCTCATACAGCAGATTGAGACTTGTCGGAGAGAATCATGACTACAGAGTCCAATGCCGGGGATCTTGATGCCTGGTGGAGCCAGAAACTGGACCAAAAATATGGGGTGCAATGGAAGCATGTTGCGGCGGCACAGTTGCTTTCTCCGGATCACTTTCCAATGGTTGATCTGGGCGCTGGTGCTGGCGTATTTCTCAAACTCATTGAAGAGCGCTTTCCGGGCATGGAGCTGTCGGGTGTTGAGGTCTCAGAAACCGCTATTAAAAACAAGGTTTGCGCCAGCACTATTGCCTGGGGCGATCTTTCATCCTGGAAACCAGAAGCAACCGTCAAGACTGTCTCATTAATTGATGTGGTTGAGCATATTGCGGATCCTGAGCCGCTGCTAAAAACAATTTCGGGTTTTTCTGATTATCTGGTGCTTGCCTGTCCAAATTTCAATTATCTGAAGGCGCGCTGGGATGTGTTGCGAGGCGGCGTTCCCTTTCAGAATCGAGTGGGGCGTGGCGGTCATGTATATTGGTGTCAGTATGAATCATTGATTCATTTGTTCCAAAAGACTGGTTTTGTCGTGATCGGTGAGAATCACATATATCCCCGAAATAATAATTCGTTTTTGCGCAGGCTCATGGGGTGGTGGCCTTCGCTGTTTGCGCATGAATTTGTTTTTATGCTTAAAGTAGCTCGTGCATGAGGACGGGTATGTTGAATTTGATACGATTGTTGCATCATTTCCTCGCTCGCACCAAGGGTCGGTTGGTAAATCAGTATTATCAGAAACAGTATCGTGCAGAGGGTTTGAGTGTTAGAGGCCGCGTTAGAATTATATGTCCGGCTAACGTCAAGTTCGGGAAAAATGTTTCCATTAATGAAGGTGTTGTCATTAATGCGCCAGGAGGTGTGTCGATTGGTGATAATGTCAGCATATCTCCTGGAGTCATAATCAACTCGACCGGTTTGCATGTTCATTATGATCGTGCAGATAAGCGCTCTCATCAGGCCAATGCAGTTAGTATTGGTCGCGATGTATGGATTGCATCTGGTGCAATCATTAATGCCGGCGTTACTATTGGTGCCGGAAGTGTCATTGCTGCTGGGGCAGTGGTTACTAGAGATGTTCCTGAAAAGGTGCTGGTAATGGGTGTTCCTGCCCGTGTAGTGAGGCCTGTCTAGTATGTCTCCTGCTCTATATTTGCGTTATCTGATCCGATTTCGTGCCAATCCCCTTCACGTCGAATATCTCAATGGAAGGAAAACCCTGGATGTTGGGTGTGGAGAGGGCGATTTTTTGAAAAAAGATGCCTCCAATCGTGTAGGTGCAGATATTGATGAAAATCTGGTTCGTCGCTGCATTGAAAAAGGATTGGTAGCACATTGTATGAGTGCAACCGATTTGGGGTTCCCTGATCAATGCTTTGATGCAGTTCATGCGGCAGAACTAATTGAGCATCTGGATCCACCTGCGGCGGTGCGTTTTCTTGCTGAATCAGCGCGTGTTTTAAAGCCTGGAGGTATTGTTTATATCACAACGCCTGGTGAGCGGTATGTGTGGAATACGTTCAGTCATATCAAGCCATATCCGCCGATAGCTTTTGAAAAACTGCTGGGAAACAGCACAGAAGGATTCATTAAGGAACAGGCGTTACAGCTTGGACTGGAGCGCTATTTTGCATTTGGAGTGCCCAGCCGTTTTCGATTTGTTACTGGGATAAAGCGGGCATTCAACGTCGCTTTTCCATGTCGGCAGCCATCAGGTTATGTAATTATTCTGCGGAAGCCTCTGAGTGTTTTTGTTGAAGATGCACGATCATGAAGCGTTTTCTTTCTGATGCGGCATTTACATCAGTCTCACAGTTGTTTTCCGCAATTGCCGCCTTGATCATGCAGGTTTATGTTGCCCGAACTGTTTCCGTGACGGACTATGGTCAGTTCGCTGCCATACAGGCGTTTGTTTTGTTGGTTGAAGCAGTCTTCATTGCGCGCGGTGGTGAGGTCGCGATGCAGTTTGTTGGTCATAACTGGAAAACGGACATGCCTCGCGCGCTTTGGTTCAGTAAGCGGTTGTGCATGCTTGACGCAAAATATAACTCGATTATCTATCTGCTCGTGGTCGTATTTGGTTTTTTGTTGAGCTCTTTTCTGAATTTTCATTGGGGATGGCTTGCTGTTCTGGCGCTAACCATTCCGGCACAGATTGGATATGGTGTTTTCAAAAGTGTGTTCGTTGCTGATGGGCGTTTTCGTCAGTTGGCGTTACTTGAAATTGTTTGCTCAATCATCCTGATTGCATTAACGCTTTTTTTTGTTTCATGGCTGGGGATCCTCGGATTCATTGTTGCTGTGGTGGTAGGTGCTGCGGCCAAAACTCTTCTGGCTCACCAGTATTCGCAGGGCTTTTGGCCCAAGGATTTGCGTGTTCCAGAAGCTGACATGATTGTAGAGGAAACAACTCCAGTGTTCAGGGCATCCAATGCGCATTCCATTTTTCGCAATGCATTGATGAGTGGATCCTCTCAGGGTGACATTCTGCTACTGAATGCATTGCAGGGTGCGGAAGTCGCAGCGCTATATAAAGCGGCCAAGACGGTTGCTGCCGTGCCTGTCAGGGTGGTTACTCCTGCCTGGGTTGTAATGCGTTCGCGCATATTGTCTGCCATGCGTCAACGTAATTTCCAGCGAATTCGACAGCTGTTGACCGTTTCTGGGGTGTTTCTTGTTGTCTGTGGCGTGGTTTGTGCGATTCCCCTCTTTTTTTATGCTAGCCAAATTATGGGGTTAGTATTTGGTGATGCCTATCGATCTGCCAGTCATGCCGCTGTGTGGCTGCTGCTTGGTACCTGGATGTTCGGTGCCGTGTCTGGCTGGTTGAATTTTGCTTGTGTCATTACATCCAGAAAAATGGCGGGAACCCTGATTTATTTTGTCTGGGCATTTGTTGTGCTGGTCGGTGGTTTGATGTGGGGGGCTGAATCTGCCAGCAATATGGCAATGGTTGCTGCGCTGGGGATGGGGTTGGCTTCGCTTTCAGGATGGATCTACTTTATGCGCGATCAAGCATGGGCTTAGATGAAGAAGACACGTTATGACGAATAATAGAAAAATACATAAGTTTGAAAATCCGTTGCGCGTATTTTCTCTTCTGCTGGGAGGAAAATCCATTACTCGTAGCCTGTTTAATCTGGCGATTGAGCGATATGAAATGACAGGAAAAGTGCTTGATCTTGGAAGCAAGAATGGCACGCCTTCATATTATCAGCATATCAAGCGTGCAGGTGAATGCCAGATCACTTTCACGGATCTGGTTCCCGGAGTCGACGTGGTTCAGGTTGATGTTGAAAAGCCGTTTCCATTTGAAGATTCTTCCTTTGATACGGTTATATCATTTCATCTGGTGGAACATGTCTATGATTTCTGGAAAATGCCGACCGAGGTTTTCAGAGTCTTGAAACCCGGTGGGAGGCTGATTATCTCGGTGCCGTTTATGCATGAGTATCATGCTGACCCAGGTGACTACTGGCGCATGTCTGGTGATGCTGTGAGCAGGCTGTTTGAGTCGGCTGGTTTTTCTGTCAAATCGATTGAAACAGTTGGTGAGGGAATTGCTACATTTGCTGCTACCAAGCTGGTTGGAATGGTGCTGCCGCGCAGCATAAGGCCATACGGCATGGCGCTATCCTATCTGCTATTTACTTGGGTCGACAGGCTGGTGAATTATCTCAGAAAAAATAGGGGCGAGGTGCCCCCCGCAGAGAAATTCGCCATTGATATTCTGTGTGTGTTTGAGAAGCACCGATCATTGGAATAGGGCTGATGTCAGGCGGCTTTGCGGAACTGCTTACACTTCTTGAGTTGATGCTCCTTGTCGGCACAATGGTTTTCATTGTGGTGGTCAAGAAAGATTTGCTTGATCCTCGGTTGTATGTGCTTTATGGGATCTTTCACTGGCTGTTTGTTAGTCAGTTTTATTATGTGTTTGATATCGATGCCTACTTCAACTTTGAAATCTATGAAGCAGCGGTTTTTTCCGATTTTGAGATGGCGGCGGGCGCGGCGCTGGTTTTTGTGTCGACGGGGCTTTTTTTGCTGGGTTATTGGGTAGTAGGTCTGCAGTATGTCGTAAGGGCCAGATGGAGTCAGCGAACCTTTGTGGGTGTCGCTACCAGAATTGCGGTTGGCTTTGGAAAAAATATCGGCTATATGGCGTTGGCTGCTTTCGCTTTTTCCGTATTGTTGTCAAATCTCGCCGAAAAGAAATTGATTTCTATTCCTGTTGGTTTGTTACTGCCGGTTGGTTATTTGATGCCCGCAGCTTCCATATTCTTGGTGTTTGGCGTTTTTTTGCATTTGACGAAGGTGCATCGAATGTCAATCCTTTGGTTGTCAATGTTCTTGATTCCGCTAGCATACATGGTCGCGTTTACAAATGTTGTGGTCATATATCCATTGATTGTTGCATGTGTTTTGTTTGGTATCCGCTATTTGCCAGCAATGAGCCGCAGTCAAATTTCTCTTCTGGTGCTCGTGGCGCCGGTGTTGGTGATGTTTGCCATGGCGATTCAGCTGGCAGGAAAAATATATAGAAGAGTGGCTAATGTTGGTGTTGATATCCGCGTTACAAATTTCTATGCGAATGAGTCGTATGGAAAATCATTTGAAAATGCGATGGTAACGCTTGATTCTTTTAACACTGAAGCATTTGCCGTTCTGCTCGAATCGATGCGGGTTTACGTTAATTCTGAAAATTATTTCTTTGGAAGCACTCTGTTGTCTGCATTTCCGCTTTTCAAATTGTATGGTGGTGATGTGTTCCAGAGTTTTGGCAGGGTTTTCACGCTTGATATATTGGGGGTTTCGCCTCAGTCGAATACGGCGATGGCGGTTACTCCAATTGCTGAGATGGCGGTGAATTTTTCATACGCTGGCACCTTTTTGTTCTATTTTTTATTGGGTGCTTTTACCTGTTTTGCTTACGACAAGTTCAAGTCATCGAAAAGTCTAGCATCTGTTGCAGTGTACTTTGTCTTTTTGATTTGGCTGTTCTTGCAGCAGCGGGGCGATTTTCTTAACGGCAACATGTATTCAGCCTATGTTTTGGTGGGTGTTTACGTGATGGCGCGAATGTTTGGCCGGAAATATAAAGTGAATAAACCTGATATGGGCCGTTTGTCTGAGCCGGTATCAAGTGGCGAGGGGGCAGCGTGAAAGTTTTGCATGTGATAACCACAATCAACCGGGGTGGCGCAGAAAACCACCTTAAAGATCTGATCAGCAAGCAAGTGGAGTACGGCGGTTTCGAGGTTTCTTGTGCCTATCTCAAAGGTGATGGATATTGGTCCGGAATGCTGAAGGACCTGGGATGCGATGTTCATGCGCTTGGCATGGACAGATACGGTCAGCTCGGACCTGCTTGGCGTTTACACAAGTTGATCAAAGCGTTTGCTCCCGACGTTATTCATGCCCATCTGGCGCCTGCAGAACTTTATACACGTTTGGCCTTGTTGGGTGACAACAGGACCCCCATGGTGATTTCCCGTCACAATCACAATCGATTTTACGGCGGTTTTGGGGCGGAGCGGGTCGAACGCTGGGTAGTTTCAAGGGCGCAGCGTTTTATTGGTATATCGGAGTCGGTAAGAAGACACTTCTCAAAGTGCATTCCTGAAATTTCTGCCAGATTTGAGGTTGTTCCTTACGGCATTGATACTGTGCCGGTAGCAAGTGTATCGCGCAGTCAGGCATTGCAGTTGCGGAGTGAGTGGGGCGTTGGTGTGGATGCCGTGTTATTTGGCACTGTCGCCCGGCTGGTGCCCGTCAAGGCGTTGCATACTTTGCTCGAGGGTTACGCCGCGCTTCGCACGCAATCGCCATCGCTCAATATCAAACTTGTTCTGGTTGGTGCCGGCCCACTGGAGTCCGATCTGAAAGCCAGAGCGGCGTCACTTGGGCTTGGTGATTCTGTTATCTGGGCCGGTTTTCGGCAGGATATTCCGGTCGTAATGAATGCGCTTGATATATTTGTTTTGACATCTTTGTCCGAGGGTTTTGGGCTGGTTCTCCTGGAGGCGATGTCAGCGTCCAAACCAGTGATTTCAACCAATGTGAGTGCGTTACCTGAAATTGTGCTTGAAGGTAAAACAGGAATGATGGTCCCTCCGGAGAATCCGGTGGCGCTGGCTGGTGCAATGCAGGTTTTGGCGCAGGACGCCGATATGCGCGAACGGTTTGGGAAGGCTGGGTTTGAACGTGCTGTTTCGAATTTCAGTCTTGATGCCATGCTCAGGGATACTATCAAGATATATGAGCAGGTTTTGCAGCAACTAACTATTCAGGCAGGTGAAAAATGAGTACAAGAATTCTGATCACAGGTGGGGCGGGTAATGTGGGTGGAAGCCTGGCGCGTCGTTTGGTTGCCAACCCGGATAATTATGTCGTCATTGTTGATAATCTGTTGACTGGATCGAAAAGCAAGCTTCCTGATGCTGAGTGTCGTAATTGGCGGTTCATAAAGGCAAATGTGAATGATCGGCATGATATTGCACCTGTCATAACATCGGGAAATTTTGATTTTATTTTTCATTATGCTGCGGTCGTGGGCGTTCAGCGGACGCTTCAGAATCCAAAAATGGTTTTGGATGATATTGATGGAGTGAGAAATGTATTGGATCTGGCAAAGAGTACTGGAGTGAAGCGGGTCTTCTTTTCGTCTTCGTCAGAAGTTTACGGTGAACCCGTTGAGATTCCGCAAATTGAAGCGACAACGCCACTTAATTCACGGCTTCCTTATGCAATCGTCAAGAACGTGGCTGAGGCTTTTTGTCGCAGTTATCAGCAGGAGTACGGGCTGGATTACACCGTTTTTCGTTTCTTTAATACTTATGGCCCTTTGCAGAGCGAAGATTTTGTCATTTCAAAATTCATTGGTCAGGCGTTGAGAAATTCAGACATCACAATTTACGGTGATGGTAGTCAGACTCGTACTTTTTGTTATATTGACGATAACCTGTCTGCAACGGTGGCTGCGATGGAGCAGGGGTTGTGTGTCAATGATGTAATGAATGTCGGGAGTGATGTTGAGATTAGCGTGCTTTCGCTCGCGGGCCGGATTATTGATTTGCTAGGGTCAAGATCGAAGATTGTGCATCTGCCACCGCTCAAGGATGGGGATATGACGCGGCGCAAGCCTGATATTTCCAAAATGCGGGCAATACTCAGGCGAGATCTGCTTTCTCTGGATGAAGGTATTCTGAAGACGGCTGAATATATCCAAAAAATGCAATGAACGCCTAAATTGCCTTTTTTTTGTGATGCTTGCGGGTTGTGAGGTCCCTTGGTGAAAGGATCTGAAAAAATATTGTTCGTGATCAATGACCTCCCGTTTTTTCTTTCGCATCGTTTGCCGCTTGCGCGTGCGGCCCGAAAATCGGGTTATACGGTTTGCATCGCGGGTCCTGCCGAGCAAAAGAAGCTATTGAGCGACGAGTTTGATTTTTATGAGTTGCCTCTTTCGCGCGCAGGAAAAACGCTTGGCAAGGAATTCCACACACTGGTCTCTATTTATAAGTTAATGAGAAAACTTAAGCCGGACCTGGTGCATCTTATTACGATCAAACCCGTTTTATATGGTGGACTTGCTTCAAGGTTGGCCGGCGTGCCTGCAGTGATTGCGGCAGTTTCGGGCCTTGGAGCAGTTTTCATTGCGCAGGGTTTCTTTGCCAGCTGTTTCAGGGTAATGGTTGGTCGATTTTATCGCCTGGCATTGGGGCATCCCAACTCTTATGTAATCTTCCAGAATCCGGACGACAAGGAGCAGTTCGTGCGGGCAGGGTTTGTCAGTGAAGAAAGAACCTGTTTGATCCGTGGTTCAGGTGTCGATCTTGATCGTTACCCGTTTCTGCCAGAACCCGAACAGCGATGTGTTGTTGTGATGGTTGCGCGGTTGCTGATTGACAAAGGAATTCGTGAATTCGTTGACGCGGCGAGAATCTTGCGCGAACGCAAGGTGGATGTTTCCATGCGTGTGATAGGGGATCTCGATCCCGCCAATCCTGCAGCAGTCACCCAAAAGCAGTTCGATCAATGGAAGTTTGATGCGGATGTGGAATTTTGCGGTTATCGTTCGGATATTGCACATCAATATGCGGCTTCGAATATCGCGTGTCTGCCTTCCTATCGTGAGGGATTGCCCAAAAGTTTGATCGAAGCTGCTTCATGTGGGCGCGCAGTGATAACTACTGATGCGCCTGGATGTCGTTATGCGTTAGAGTCAGGAAAAACCGGAATTCTGGTTCCGGTGCGAAATGCGACAGCTTTGGCAGATGCAATTGAGTATCTTGTTAAGAACCCGGATGAACGAAGGAAAATGGGTGAGGCTGGTCGTGAGCTGGCTGAGCGTGAATTTGATATTCGTGGTGTAGTTGATGCTCATATGCGGTTGTATCGCCAACTACTGGATAGAATATGATTTATGATCTTCCACTGGTTCTGATCACGGGTGCTTCCGGATTCGTTGGCGGTGCGCTTGTTGAAGAGTTCAAGCGGTTATCCAGCTTCAGGGTGCGTGGCTCGGGTAGAAAACCCGATAGTTGCCATCTGGATGATTATCACACTGTGAATCTGGAAGAGAAGGCCAATTGGGAACCCATAGTTGCAGGTGTTGACACAGTTATCCATTGTGCTGCCCGAGTTCATGTCATGCGGGATTTTGCAGTTGATTCGCTTGGTGAGTTTCGACGGGCAAATGTTGAGGGCACATTGGTACTGGCAAGGCAGGCGGCAGCGGCCGGAGTCCGGCGATTTGTTTTTCTGAGCTCCATAAAGGTAAATGGGGAAAGCACTGTTTCCAGGAAGCCTTTCTGTGAATCCGATGAAGTCTCTCCGGAAGACGCTTACGGGATTTCCAAATGGGAGGCTGAGCTGGGGCTGCGATCATTGGCGGATGCCACGGGCATGGAGCTGGTAATTATTCGGCCTCCGCTAGTTTATGGTCCGGGTGTAAAAGGCAATTTTCTGAGTTTGCTCAAGTTGGCTCGATCTGGTTTGCCATTGCCGTTGGGCGCGATTCATAACCATCGCAGCATGATTTATCTGGGTAATCTGGTGGATTTGATTGTCCGTTGTGTGGTTCAGCCGGCGGCGGCGAATCAGCTATTTCTCGCGGCTGATGGAAGGGACCTTTCCACTACTGAGTTGCTGTGCCTGATGCGTCAGGGGATGAAAGTTCCAGTACGCTTGATTCCAGTTCCGCAAACGTTGTTGCAGTTGGCTGGGCGAGTGGTGGGCAAATCTGAGGTGTTTGAGCGCCTTTGCGGTTCATTGCAAGTGGATAGCAGCAAGGCAAATTCGGTGTTGGGCTGGTCTCCACCTTACACGGTTGAGTCGGGTTTGCAGGCTACCGTGGCCGCTTTCGAGAATTTACTTTCGAACTCCTAGCGGGATTTTTTTCTGTTGTTGCGCCGGCAACAGTCCACTGGAGCGCTATTTTGAATCAAAACCTGCTGTTTGAAATGTTTGTGAGTCAGGGCGTGGCCGTAAAAATTTTCGGATGCGTGCAAGTAGTGGTTTCTCAATTGCTGAGTGGATCATGATTCCTATTAGTGTCGTTGCTGCAACAATAAGGATCAGAGAGAGTAAAGCCGGGATTGCATTTTTTGCACCTGTTGCCACGAAAATCTTGGCTAGTAGAGATAACAGCGGATAATGTGTCAGGTATATAGAATAGGACGCGTCACCAAGAAGACGAAGTAATCTCCAGGTTCGCGCGCGCCCTTCTTGTTCCAGCGTAGCCAGACCTGCAATTGTCATGGCACTGCCAATGCCATATAGCAAGCTGCGTGTGTCTTCGGTAAGCCAGGGACGTTCGTAAACTTCTGTGGCTCCAGTACCTAAAAATGTAGCGACGCCAAGGGAGGCCAGCAGAAGGGGAAGCTTCACGCGTTTTTTGTGTGTTAGCCAGCATGCTCCCATGCCCATTGCAAAAAGAAGATGCAATGGGGAAGCAAAAAATGCAAAAGGATAGGTGCGATCGCTCATCTCCATGCTGGCTGCGGAAATCAGGAGCCAGATTGCAATCAGTACAAATCCAGTGATTCGATGCCAGATTGCAAGCGCGAACATGAAATAGAACAGCACTTCGTGGTATAGGGTCCAAGCTACACCTAGGATGGTGCGGTCAGTGTCGATATGAACAAGCATGATTGAGGATGCGACTAAAAGAGGGTCTCGCTCGTATCCTTTGCCTAGCGTCGGAAAAAAGTAGTAGATAGGTATGATTACGATAAGTATAAGTCAGTAAATTGGATAGATGCGCAAAAAGCGTTTTTGTGCATAATCCATCAGACGTTCCTTGCGATCTAAATCTTGCCAATGAACATGTAATATGATGAAGCCGCTTAACACGAAAAAAATTCAACACCAGCGTGGCCGAACGCAAAAATGTTGTAAGTAGGATCAAAGCCCCAGTATTTGTCGCTTGCAAATATATTGGGACCGGCGTGAAAGAGGAGAACCAAAAGTGCGGCAATCCTGCGTCCGGTCTGAATTGTGCCGAAGGAATAGCGCTGAACAGATGAGTCCACCCAATTGCCCCCCTTTTTGCGTCATTGCGCTTATCTTTATTTATGGGCTTAACTTTCCGTAATACTTCGGTTCGTGTCCCTAATTTTCTGAAATATAGTCTACCGTCGCTGAGCTGCATACGAATTTTTCAGTCTGTTATTAGCGGTGGTTTTGGAACGGTATTGCGGTTTTTATTTGAAATGTTTTCTGTCACGCATGCGATGTTCTTTTTTGTCCGGTTTTGTAGGTAGGTGGTTTTATTGTGTTCTGATTGTGCGGTGCTTAGATATTGTTTGTCTAGGTACGCATTAGAGAAGTGATTTGGCTAGAGAGTCTAAAAATTTCGGAGTATGTGTGTTGATTCGTTTTTTTGATGCAGTCATTTCAATATTCGGCCGTGTGGTGGGATTCACTGTTTTTCTCCTG
>CAZBII010000157.1:0-10996 GCA_964491665.1 uncultured Moraxellaceae bacterium | reverse complement strand
GTTGAAGGTGAAGGCAGCCGGCATGAAGATCAGGACCGACCACTTGCCCTTCAGGGACTGTTCGGTAACTTCAATGAACTTGCCGTTGTGGAAAGCCTGGGCCTTGAACGGTTGAACCTGGGTATTGATCAATGACATGTTGATGTATCTCCTTGGTTTGTGGTCAGGTACGGAAGGAAGCATAGGGTTCTTGTGGGATTTGAACAAATTGAATGTTTTAAGAAGGCAGATAGGTAAAACCTATCGATCGGGCGACCCCACGTTGACAGGCATCTTGCATGCAGCGACGCCAGACTGCAATGCCCGTGCGACAGGAAAATGATGGGACTGAGCGGTGAGAAAGGATGCTGTGCGCAGGAAATGATCATGGTGCCCGGAACCGGAATCGAACCGGTACGGGCGTCACCGCCCGAGGGATTTTAAATCCCTTGCGTCTACCTGTTTCGCCATCCGGGCAATGGACAAGCGGAAAAAAAGCAGGGAGGATTATAGGGAGGGGTCTATCATGGATCAACGGGTTATTCCCTTGGTTGAAAAAAAACCCGTTACTGATAAATTTCAGGTCTGGCGCCTATACTTCCAGTCGGGACACTTCTGGATGAGCGACCTCCCCGGGCCACATCAAGCGAGAATCCATACTGCATGGCTATATCTGTCAGTGAAGACTATATCCGCGTCTACCGAGCCTGGAACGGCAAGGAATATCAGGTTTACTACCCGCTGAAAAAGAACGGCCGCTTCCTCAGCGAAGAGGAACTGCTGTCCACCCTGGAAGAGGCCCAGGCCAAGGATGTGGAGCTTGCCCAGCGCCAGCGCGCCCACTTCATGCGCAAGGACCTTTCCGTGGAGCGGCTGATCCATCCCGAAGGCCGGATCGTCGGACTGAAGGAACGCGTCCGTCACCGCCAGGGCCGCAAGCCAGCCCACGTATTTGAAATCCGGGTCAATTCCGAAGAACTCAGCAAACCCAAGTTCCGGACCATTTCGATCGACCGGCACGGGTACGACAAGGCTTTTGAGCTGTCGGTGGACATCATCTGCAAGGAACGCGGGCTGGACAAGCACTCCCCCATCCGCAAGATGATGCTCGACAGTGTCTACATCTACAAAGGCATGTCGCCGCGCGATGGTGAAACCATCCTGGACACAAAAGACGATCTGGAAGATATGGAACGGGCCCTGAGGGAGCACGTTGCGGCGTTCAAGGAAAAGCGGACGGTGATCAAGGGCTAGACGCACTGCCCGGCTGCTGGATACGGGCAAATTTCCTTTCAAACAGCGCTTCAATATCCGCCACGCTCAGCGGTCTGGAAAAGTAGTAGCCCTGGGCGTAGCGGCAACCTAATGCCAACAGGCCTTTGGCCTGCTCCTCCGTTTCGACCCCTTCTGCCACGACATCGACCTCAAGCCCTTTCGCCAGTGCCAGCACCGCCGAGATAATGGCGCTTCCCTGCGGCCGCTGGATGTCGTCGATAAAGCTCTTGTCGATTTTCATAACGGTCAGCGGCAGCTGGGCCAGATAGCCCATTGACGAATACCCCGTGCCGAAGTCGTCCAGGGCCACACCGCAGCCATGGGCACGAATCTCCATCAGCCGGTTGATATTTTCCCGGGTCTTTTCCAGCAGCAGGCTTTCCGTGATTTCCAGTTCCAGCCAGTTATTTTCCACCTGCCGATCGCGCATGATCTGCAACAGCTCATGAACCAGATTGCCATCATGAATCTGCTGCACAGACATGTTGACGGCCACGCGGAAATCCGGCGGCAGCTCGAACATGTCGTGCCAGCGCCGCAGTTGCAAGCAGACCGTATCGAACACCCAGCGCCCGATATTGCCAATCAGCCCGGTTTCTTCCGCTACAGGAATAAAGACCGCCGGCGAGATCGTGCGGTCGCCCACTTTCCAGCGGATCAACGCTTCCGCGCCCATGATGGAGCCGGTCTGCATGTCGAATTTGGGCTGGTAATGCAGGAAAAAATCCATCACGTCAGTTGCGCGCCGCAACTCGACTTCCAGCGCCATGGATTCCTCCACCTGCGCTTTCATGCCGTGATCAAAAACCTTGTAGCGATTGCGGCCCTCATGCTTGGCCTGATACATGGCCATGTCGGCGTTCTTGATCAGCTCATGCGCATCCTCGCCCATGCCCGGGAAATACACGATGCCAATGCTGGCACCGACATAGATTTCCTGTCCGAACACTTCAAACGGACGCGACAAGGCGCCTATCACTTTTTCCGACACCCGCAGCGACGCCTGTTCCGCTGCCTTGCCATTGATGATGATGGTGAATTCGTCGCCGCCCAGACGACACAGAATGTCGGTGTCACGGATGCAGTCCGCCACCCGCAATGCCACTTCCTGCAACAGCAGATCGCCCGCATTATGGCCCAGCGTATCATTCACCTGCTTGAAGCGATCCAGATCCATGAACAGCAGCGCGAACGACTGGAAGCTGTGGCGGCTGAAAGTAATGGCATTGTTCAGTGCGGAATTGAAAAGATTGCGATTGCCCAAACCGGTCAGCGCATCGTATTGCGCCATGTAATTGAGCTTTTCCTCAATCTTCTTGCGCTCGGTAATGTCCTTGAACACGATTACCACGCCATCAAAACCGCCGTTGGGCGAATGGGTGGGACTTGCCGTGTATTCAACGGGAATCATGCGATTCTTGAAGGTGCGGAATACGGCCACGTCGGTGTGATAGGGTTGCCCCTGCGAACAGAAGCGATGGATTTTGGAATCAGCCCAGCTCAGACGGTCCACCTGTTGCGCGGACACGATAATGGATTTGTAAACGGGCTGCCCGATCAGATCCGTCGCCGTGCAGCCCAGCACCATTTCGGCCGCCGGATTCACAAAACTGACAATACCATCCACTGAAACCCCGATGATGCCCTCACCAACGGATCGCAGCAGTATCTCATTGCTGGTTTTCAGCTGTTTGAGTTTATTCAGCGTATCTTCGAGCTGCTGCTGGCGCTGATCCAGTTCGAGAAAAATGCGAACCTTGCTGATCAGGATAAAAGGATCGTAGGGCTTGAAGATAAAATCCACACCACCACTTTCATAACCCTTGAAGACATAACCGTCCTCCTTGTTGATGGCCGTGAGGAAAATGATTGGCGTATGCCGGGTTTTTCCCCGCTGGCGCATCAGGGAAGCAACCTCGAATCCGTCCATGCCAGGCATCTGCACATCGAGCAGCACAAGTGCAACGTTCTGCTTGAGCAGGATGGAGAGCGCTTCCGGTCCGGAGGTGGCTGCGATGATATTGACATCAAGCTCGCCCAATGTGGCTTCCAGCGCCACCAGGTTAGCCTTTTGATCGTCGACGATCAGAATATTCTGCTTCATCCGGGTCGCTCCGATCGTGAAAATGCGTTCAGCATGTTCGCCATAGCCTGCAGAGTCAGCTCACCGTCCACATCGATTGCGCCAGCAACGGCATCAGGCATTACAGAGACCTCGGCCTGCAGGCGACTTTGGATAAAGACACGTCCACCCCACCGCTTGATTTCAGCAGCACCGGCAGCACCATCCTGATTGGCACCGCTCAACACACAGGCAACGGCATTGGGGCCATACGCGTGGGCGGCAGACTCGAACGTGACATCAATTGAAGGCCGGCTGTACTGCACGGGGGCCTCGCTACTCAGTGAAAAAATTTTTTCTTTCTCAATCAGCAAGTGATAGTTCGGCGGCGCGACATACAGATGACCCTGCTCAATGGCCTGCTTGTCATCCGGCTCTACCACCAGCAGATGCGTGTGACTGGACAGCATCGCCGGAATCCCGCTCTGACGGTTCGCGCGCTGATGCAGCACCACAACGATCGGAACTGCATAATCAGGTGCCAGTCCATGCAGCAGTGCCAGAATCGCCTCCAGACCGCCACTCGACGCGCCGATCACCACCAGCTGTGAATGCGCCATGCAGACCTCGTCCAACACACCGGCTCAATCGATACGCTGAAACAGGCGCACATTGGCGTCCACCGCCCTGAATTTGCCTGGTCCCGGAAATGCAGACAGCGATTCCTTGATACCAAGGCCCAGAAAGCCGCCCAGATCCAGGCTCTGATAAAACAATGTTAGCACCCGGGCCTGAAGTTCGCGGCGAAAGTAGATCAGCACGTTTCTGCAGATAATCAGCTGCATCTCGCCAAACACTTGATCTGTAACGAGATCATGCGCCGTGAATACAATGTTTTTTTTCAGACCGGGGTCCATCATGAAGCGCTCGTATCCGCTTGAAATGAAATCCTCAATCTGTCCCCTGCCGCCACTGGCAATATAGTTTTCGCGCGCAGGTACCAGCATTTTCTCGTGATAGATACCCTTGCGGGCCTGATCCAGAACCCTGGAGTTGATATCGGTCGCATAAATTACTGCGCGGTCTGCCAGGCCTTCTTCCTGCAGCAGAATGGCCATGGAGTAGGCCTCCTCCCCCGTCGAACAGCCCGCATGCCAGATCTTGATAAAGGGATGGCTGCGCAACTCGGGAATCACTTCTGCGCGCAGCACGGCATAAAACGCCGGATCACGAAACATGTCCGTAACGTTCACCGTCAGTCCGCGCACAAAATGCTGGCAGCGCTGGGATTCCCGAATGATGTCGTGCTGAAGATCGGATACGCGGTCGTAGCCTGAATCGGCAATGTAACGTGCAATCCGTCGGCGCAGGGATGCGCGCGAATAGCCGCGAAAGTCATAGCCCCAGCGCAAAAACAGTGCGTCAAGCAGACACTCGACATCAATTTCGAACTCATCGAGGGTTTGCGTTTTTGTGTCCGGTGCAACAATCACTGGCGTAACCATAACTTGATGATGGCCTTGAGTTTGCCGGTATCAACCGGCTTTGCCATGTAATCGTTGGCGCCGGCTTCTATGCAGCGCGCCCGATCATCACGCATGGCCTTTGCCGTGAGAGCGATAATGGGAATCTGCTTGAAACGTTCATCCGCCCTGATGCGCCGCATGGCCTCGAAACCATCCATCTCTGGCATCATGATATCCATCAGAATCAGATCGAAAGTTTGCTGGGCCCCATTGAGTGCGTCCAGCGCTTCCACACCAGTGCTGGCCGTGACAATTTCCATTCCGGCTTCTTCCAGCACCGCCGAGAGGGAATACAGGTTGCGTATGTCGTCGTCCACCACAAGGATCCGCCGGCCCTTTTCGATCGCGCAATCGGATGGAGCCGGCGTTGCCGCTTCCTGCCTGTCGTCGCCCTTGACCCAGTGCAGGAATAACGAGGTTTCATTTAGCAGGCGATTGATGGATTTATCGGTTTTGAGAACTATGCGATCAGCGTACCGGCGCAGTTCAGCATCCTGTTTTTTGCCAAGATCGCGGGCGGTGTAAATAATGATATGAGTAGATTCATGCTTCTCTTTCCCCAGTTTTTCCAGCAGTTCGATTCCATTGCAGTCCGGCAGATCCAGATCGAGAATGATGGCGCCATACTTCTCAATGGCCAGTAGCTTCTCCGCTTCCTCGCCGCTGCTCGCCATGTCACACGCAATGTCCTGCCTGGCAAATTCAGTCTGCAGAGCTTCGCGCTGAACCGGATCATCCTCAATTATCAGCACACGCCGATGAGCGGAAAAGCTAAGTTCCCGACCGATATCGGCATACAGACGATCCAGCCGTTCCTTGCCGAATGGCTTGGCAATGAATTCACTGGCACCAGCCAGATCGCGCTGGGTGACATCGGGATTGCCTGAAATTACGTGTACCGGAATTTTCTGCGTGCGCGGATGCGATTTGAGATGATTCAGCAATTGCTGTCCCGGCGCATCCGGCAATCCCAGATCGAGAATGATCGATCCCGGCAGGTGCTCTCCGAGATAACGGTAGGCATCAGCGGCCGTATGCACACAGACCGCACGAAAACCGAATTCCTCGGCGAGATTATGCAGAATACGGCTGAAGGCTGGATCGTCCTCCACAATCAGCAGCGTATTGCCAACCGCATCCACATTTCCGGAGAACACCGGCACGGCCCCAGCCTGACCGGACACAGGAAACGCCGACACGCTGGCAGGAGTGGCAACCGGCGTCGCGGCCGGTGCACTCGCAGATATCCGCGGCACGACAAGCGTAAAGGTGGAACCCTGGTTTTCACCGCCGCTATCCACCTGAATACAGCCGCCCATCAACTCGGCCAGCTTGCGGGAAATGGTAAGGCCCAGCCCTGTGCCACCGTACTTGCGGCTAATGGTGCCATCGACCTGCTGGAACGCTTCAAAAATAAGATCCAGCTTGTCGTGTGGAATTCCGATGCCGCTGTCACTGACCGAGAAGGCAATCGAATTTTCCGGCTGCAGGATCTTCTCCGCCAGCCTGACCGGATTGCGCGGCTGTTCAATCCGCAGTTCAATTTTGCCCTTGTGGGTGAACTTGAACGCATTGGAAAGAAAATTGCGCAGTATTTGGCTAAGTCGTTGTTCATCGGCGCGGATGGAAGCAGGCAACGCTTCATCGATATGAATGGAAAATGCAAGGCCCTTGGCATCGGCCTGCGCCTCGAATTGCGCCTTTAGCCGGCTCGAAAGTTCCTGCAGATCCATGGGCTCAATCAGCAGTTCAAGCTTTCCTTCCTCGACCTTGGAGAGATCGAGAATGTCATTGATCAGCAGCAACAGATCACGACCGGAAGAATGAATAACCCGTGCGTGCTCGACCTGTTTCTCATCCAGATTTTGGCGACGGTTATCCATCAACCCCTGCGACAGGATAAGAATACTGTTGAGAGGCGTGCGCAGTTCATGGGACATCGTGGACAGGAATTCAGATTTGTAGCGCCCACTGAGTTCAAGCTGCTTCGCCTTTTCCTGCAGGTCACGACGGGAGCGCTCCAGCGCTGCATTGTTCTGCACAATTTCTTCTTTCTGCCGATCCAGCAGACGGTTGCGCTCTTCCAGTTCCTCATTCATTACGCGCAGTTCTTCCTGCTGCTGCTGCAGGTTTTCCTCGGATGCGCGCAGTACAGATGCCTGCTCTTCCAGTTCCTCGTTGGTAGTGCGCAGTTCTTCCTGCTGCTGCTCCAGCGCTTCTGCCTGCTGCCGGGTCTGTTCCAGCGCCTCGGCCAGTTGTACGCGGGAAATGGCCGAATGCAACGCAATGGCCATGCTTTCAATGCCACGATTTATGAATTCAATATCTTCCTTGCCAAACGAGCGAAAGCTCATCAGTTCCAATACACCCAGCAAACGCGCGTTCAAAACCAGCGGAACCAGCATAACTTCCGCTGGAATCGATTCACCCAGCCCGGACGCCACCACCGAGTAGGTTGGCGGCAGGTCGCGCACAACAAACATCTGTCGCTCCAGTCCGGCCTGACCGACCAGTGATTCACCCAACGCGAATCGGCTGCGCCCGCCCTTGCGCACAGTGAAGGCATGACTGGCTTTCAGAACCAGCTCATCGTGTTCAAACAGGTAGAAGGCACCCACCAGCGTACCGAGCTGCTCGGACATGCATCGCAGAATGTGCTCTCCCAGAGCCTGCACATTTTTCTCGCCACGCAGGGCTTCATTCAACTGGGCAATCTGGTGCTGCCGCTTTTGCCTGGCTTCATTTTCCAGATGTTGTTGCTTCAGACGATCGCGCATCAGTTCCATTGCAGCAAACATGCGCTGGAACTCCTCGCCACCGGATTTTTCAACCACCACATCCAGATTGCCCTTGGCGATCTGCCCCGCCACACTCACCATGTTATCGATGGCATGGGTGATGACGCGGATGAACCAGATAATTGCCAATGCAAACATCAGCAGCAGCAACGCGGCGAAAGTGAACTGGCTGTTGGTTACATCAGTCGAGCTTTCACGCAAATTCTGTAACGTCTTGTCGAAATTATTGTTGAGAGCCCGGCCAGTGACTCGCAACAACTGGTCATATTCTTCCCGCTTTGCCAGTGCCACGGAAAATGCACCATAGACCGCATCTCCCACGAAACGTCCGGCTATCACGTCCTCCGCGTAGACCCTGTTCTCCTTGATGTACTGATCGAACGCCAGCTTCAGTGACTTGCGATCAATTTTTCCGGCCTTGTCGAGCATTTCCAGCTGCGCAATCTGGCCGCGCTGGACTTCAGACAGCTTGAGCGCCTCGTCGAGTGTATCCTTGTCCATTTCAACGACGGCGGCTTCGAAAAGGCGATTGAGATCGGAAAGGCCCACCACCAGATCATTGGCGATCTGCACCATCCGCAGATCCGAGTTCTGCAGCTTTTCAAGCTGGTTGTTGGTTTCACTGAAAAAGGAGAGATTACCGAACAGAATGGCAAAGAAGCCGACCATGCCAAAAAGGGAAAGGAGAAACAGCTTGAACTTGATGGAGGCCTTATTGATCATGGACATCACAGCTCCATCATTCTTTCAGGGTCATCACAATCTTGACCCGCTCGTTAACGGGTGCTGTCGTCACATAGCCAATCCCACCCGCCTTGCCGGCCACAAACGCTTCCACATCAGCATCACTGGCCAATGCCTGCGGGGGCTTGTCACTGCCGGAAAACATCTTGCGCGACCAGTAGTATTTGAGCTGCTGTTCGTTGCGCTTGAGAACCTTGCTGTTGAACAGGTTTCGCGCCCGCGATCCTTCTGGCTGATTTACCGGTTCTGCAGCATTGCCATTCTCGAAACGTTTGGATTTGAGAAGGAAAATACGTTCTGCCTGATCAGCCGAAAGCGCTTCAATTGCATTATCGCGATTGATGATGACGTACAGATCGGCACGACACAGCACCGGCGCCAAACCCAGCAGGCACATAACAATGATGCGGGATATCAATCGCCGGTTCATGATGGAATCAGAACACCAGATCCAGAGACAAACGCACGCCGTTTACCGAGTCGCGCGGCTCGGGATAATCCACAGCCTCGGTGTCGGCAAACGCAAGGAAGTTGACCTCGGACAATGCCAGCATCGCGCCGGGAATTGCAAAACCATAACTGCCATTCTGGAGATCAACGCGGAACACTTCTGCTTTCACCGCCAGACTCTCCACCGGATCCCAGCGTACGCCGAGGGTAACGGTTTCCTGCTCCAGACGGATGATATTCATGGATACCAGCAAGCCGTCGCTGTAGGCATTCAGGCCTTCAGCCAGTGCTGCCAGCCCAGGATCGGAATTCCAGAACATTTCCGTAAGCTGAAACGGCTGAATGTCGGGGCGCTCGTTGTCGTTGGTGGTGTACATCTTGGCAAACGAGATATGCGGCATCCAGTTGCCAAAGCGATAGCCGAACATGACGTAACCCGAATCGACATCAGGGTAAATGCCTTCGATGGATGAACTGGAAATCTCTGACATCAGCAGGAACTGGCCGTTGTCAGCGCTGAAACCAACACCGTAAAACTCGCCGTCCTGATCGCCGTTCATGGTAGGAATATTGCGGTACGGCTCCAGCTGGGACAGCAGCGACGCACTCTCACCCTGCAGCACCGGAATCATGAAATCGTTGCCTGGAATTCCGTCCGTCTGCAAACCCAGAATCGTGTCTGCCAGCACCCCATTAACCATCACATCTTCAACATAGGAAATCAGGCCCAGCGTCTCGACACCATCCACATAGCCCGGAATGTCCGGCACAATGGTGACGCCCTCCACCACCGGTGAAATGAAGGCATCCAGCACCGAATCCTTCAGCTTGAAACGGTATTTCGCATAACCGGCGCGCGCAGTAAATATGTCATAGGTAGCCTGCACATCCAGCCCGGCAAACTCGCTGCTCTGCCCGGTGAATTCGAGCTTGCCCATCACCAGTTGCTGATCGGTGGTCGTGCCCGCGTATGGATTCAGCCTGAAATCCACGCCGCCAATGCTGGTCCAGTAGCGCAGATCCATGCCTTCGTAATGGGAAAACGGCAGCCAGCCATAGACTTCATAGGGCACCTGCACCCACGGATAGGCATAACCGACATCCAGAAATTCCGACAGCATGAATCCAGGTGCCCGCAGGCGGCCAGCACGCAATTTCAGATCCGGCTCGAAGGCATATTCCAGATAGCCCCACTCCAGCCCGACACCGTCCTCACTGGAAGCTGCCCTGATCTGCATCGACATTGCCAGCTTTTCGGAAATGGTGGAGTCGACCTGCAAGCCCGCCACGCTTTCTTCAGAGAAGGACAGACTGTCATCCAGTGTCGACAGATAAATCACTTCATCGTCATCGATCTGCCCGCCACGCACGCTGATGAATCCGGACACATTGATCTTGCCCACCAGATCATTCATGACCTGATTGATTTCACCCTGCTGGCTCTGCTGTTGCTCCAGCGCCTGCACGCGCTCTTCCAGCGTTTGCGCAGAAACATTCGCAGCAAACAGCACACCGCAGGCAAGCGCCAGCGGACGACGACGAAACAGAGAAGACAGATGGACGGATGCTGGCACGGCGGTACTCCCTTTCTTCTTCTTGCACAAACAGTTATTGAGCAAAACTACTTTAGTTATAGAAGACGTTAGGGAGACGGTCAAAAATACAGCCAACTTAATTACGCGAACTCAGATCAGCAAGCTTTTGAAAATTCGGGACATAATTTTTACGTGCTCGGCAAACAGCGCATCACGGTCATAATCGTCACCCAGCAGGCGCATCTGCATGCCACCACTGGAAAAAAATCCCAGCGTCATGTTGGTGAGCGTAATGATGTTGATGACCACCTTGTTGCGATCCACCAGCCCCGCGCGATTCTCCGGCAGATTGCCCATGAACAGCTGCGACTGCTCGGCAAACTGCTCCAGCCAGACCAGAATCTTGGGGCTGATGCGCTCCGGCGGATTGCAGAATTCGCGATGCAGCAACTGGGCGCAGAAAGGATGCCGGGCATGCAGATTCAACAGCTTGCGCGGAATATCGAACAACTCATGCAGGGTCAGATCGGACTTGTTCCAGCTGTTGAGTTCCTGCATGAACGGCTCCAGCGCCCGATCGATCACCGCATCGTAAATCGCGTCCTTGCCGGAAAAGTGCGCGTACAG
>CAZBII010000156.1:0-11044 GCA_964491665.1 uncultured Moraxellaceae bacterium | reverse complement strand
CAGCGCGATCAGGGCGAGAATGCCGCCCTCGCCGTGGTTGTCGGCGCGCAGGATGAAGGCAACGTATTTCAGGGTGACGACGATGATCAGCGACCAGAAGATCAGGGACAGGATGCCCAGCACGTTGGCCTGGGTCAGTTCCATGGGATGGTGGCCGGCGAAACATTCGCGCAGGGTGTAAAGGGGGCTGGTGCCAATGTCGCCGTACACCACGCCGAGGGCGGCGAGGGACAGGGCGGCGATTTCCTTGTTGCTGCGTGCGGCGGGTTGCGGGGCTGTCATTACCATACTCCGGCAGGGCGCTGGGCCGTTCGGGGCGCAATGGTGCGCCAGCCGGGGGCGTCTGGCAAGCCTTCAGCGGCCGATTGTCGGGGCGGTCACCGGGCGCACCGCAAGCGGGCGCGGCCTACTCGTCGCTGGAGAAGTCGTAGTTCATCTTCTCGGTGGGTGCCTGCAGGTAGTAGCCCTGGATATAGTTGACGCCGATCTGCCACAGGGTGGACAGCATGGCGGCACTCTCCACGAACGAGGCAATGGTCAGCTTGCCCTGGGCGTGGGCGGCCGCCACGATTTCCTTCAGTGCGTCCTGGCTTTCCTTCGAGTTCAGTTCCTTGGTGAAGGAGCCGTCCACCTTCAGGTAATCCACTTCCAGGTGCTTCAGGTTGTTGAAGGGATTGAGTGCGCAGCCGAAGCGCGACAGCGACACCTTGCAGTGCAGTTCCTTCAGGCCGCGGGTGAAGTCCTTCGCCTGTTTCAGGTAGGTGGTCGCATCGCTTTCGCTGAACTGGAAGACGATGGCGTCGCTGGGCATGCGCGCGGCTTTCAGGGCCACGCTCAGCCAGGGCAGCAATGTCTGGTCGCGCAGGGACTCGCCGGTGATGTTGATGATCAGGCGGGTGTCGTGGCCATTGGCGCGGTGTTCCGCCAGCAGCTTGATGGACTGCAGGATTACCCAGCGGTCGATCTTCTCGCTCAGTTCCTGCTGCGACGCCGCACCGAGGAACTGGGCGGGCGATACCTCCTTGCCGTTGTCGTCCACCATGCGCAGGAAGGCTTCGTACAGTTCGCCGCCGCCGCCGCGCAGATCGATCACTGGCTGGAACAGCAGCTTGAACAGGCCGCGGTCGATGGCGTCCTGCACGATGGCACCGGTGTCGGTGGCGTCGATTTTCTTGATGGATGCCGGATCGAAGACTTTCACGCCGTTGCCCAGCGGCCGGCCGTCGCGCACTTCCTCGCTGGCCTTGTGCACGCGGGTGATGACTTCCTGGGCATTGTCGCTGTTTTCGCTGATCAGGGTGACGCCGATACTGGCGGTGATCTGGATGGTGCGCTCCTGCACTTCCGACATGTGATCTTCCAGCGTGGCGCGGATTTTTTCCGCCAGCGCAGCGCCCTGATCCAGGGTCTGCTCCTTGATGATGGCAGTGAAGACTTCGTCGCCGAAACGGGCCAGCACGGCGCCCTCCGGCAGGGTCTCCCGCAGCAGCGTGGCCACGTCGCTGATGACCATGTCGGCGGCGGCCATGCCCACGTCGGACTGGATGGCGGTGAAGTTGTCGAGCTGGATGTAGAGGATGACGGCGGTCTTGGCACTGCTGGTGGCCCACTGCAGTGTCCGGTCCAGTTCCTGGTTGAAGTGCTGCCGGTTGAACAGGCCGGTGAGCAGATCCTGGCTGCTGATTTCCTTCAGGCGCTCCGCCAGTTCGGCGTCGGCCTGGTTGGTGCGGATCAGGATCTGGGTGCAGGGTTCGCCGTCATAGGTGGCGCTGGAAAAGATCATCCGCGCCTGCACTTCGGTGCCGTCGGTGCAGATGCCGTGGCAGACGAATTCGTTGGAATCGCTCTCGCCCGCGCTGTAGGCGCGCAGGAAATTCTTGAAGTTGTCGTGATCCTTGGGCGCCACCATGTCCATGATGGGCATGCCCTCGAGTTCCTCGGCGTCGTCATAGCCGAACAGTTCCAGGTAGGCCTGGTTGGCGTAGGTGTGCATGCCGTCGGTGACGTAAGTGATGGCGTCGCGGGAGCTGTCGAGCAGCACGCGGCAGCGTTTTTCCGCTTCCTTCAGGTTGAAGTCGGCCTGCCGGCGCTGGCGGCGTTCGCTGAGGTTGCGCAGTTCGCGCTGGATCACCAGCAGCAGGCGCTGTTCCTCGTTGTGCGGCACGGCATCTTCAAAACCGTTCTGCAGCGCGTCGGTGATGTCTTCGGCTTCGTTGTTGTCCAGCAGCAGGATCGCGGGAATGTCCTTGTCGAGCTTCTTCGCCTGGTTGAGACAGTCGAGCGCCATCATGCCTTCTGCTTCGGGCCGCAGCAGCATCAGATCCCACTGGCTGCCGGTGAGTGCGCTCAGCAGCGTGTCGGCAGAGTCGATCAGCTGGCCACGGGTGGCCCGGCCGGAGTTGCGGATCAGGTTCATGAGCTGTTCCGCATCGTCGCGCGATTCGTGCAGGATCAGTAATTTGATGGTCTCGGCTTTTTTGGTCGTCATGTCATCAAAAATTCAACTGGCAAAGTGCGACTGGGAAAAGTGTTCACAAAAAAACGTCTGGCAACGAACAGGCTTGCGTTACAGGCTCGACCAGATGGAATCGAAATCATCATCGGGTTCGGCCTTGGCGGGAGCGGGTGCCGCTGGCGCCGGTTCAGCTTGTGATTCCTCGACAGGCTGCACAGCAGGCACCAGCATTTTAAACTGAAACTGGCTGAAACTGGCAGTCGATGTCACCTGTTTTATCAGTTGTGCCTTTGACACAGCACCGTTTTCGGAAATATTCACCTTGTAGCCGACGTGAAACGCAATGTTCGGCGTGATCAGCGTGGCCGGCTGACCGATGGCGCGCAGCTCCGGCAGCATCAGCGTGCGCATGTATTCCGTCACGCCGCCTTTCTTGTGCACCACCTGGGTGCCGCAGGCTTCGGCTTTCGGCGCAATCAGCTCGATCCCCATGCGCGCGCCTTCATTCTTGAACTGCTTCACCCAGCGGATGACGCCAATGCTCCAGTGATTCTTGTCGCTTTCCATGATGCCGACGATTTCACCGGTTTTCACCTGCGGCGGCACGTCCTGCTTCCACGACAGACAGAATCCGCCGGGACTGGTGTTGACCACTTCGCACTGGTACTGCGGATACTTGTCCTTGTCCTCACCCTGCTTGTCGCTGTGCTGCTCGATGGAATAGTTGATGGTGCCATCGGGTACCTGCACGGTGCGGTTGATCTGCGGTCCCCACACGTCGTGTGCCTCATACTGCTCGCGCCGGTTGGTGGGGCCGCGCTGGATGAACCGGTTGGCGCTGTCGCCTTCCAGAATACTGGTGCCACCCTGGATCATCTTGTTGAAATCCATCCGCCCGGAGACGAAATAATGGGTGGCGCTGAGACCCAGGCACAGCGTTAGCTGGCCGAGTTCGTCGATGCGGGTGAAGGCGCGTTCGGTCAGCACGCCCCAGGCCTGAATCAGGATGCGGGCCAGATCGTTGGGAAATTTGTCTGGCACATGGAAGCTGGCGACCGGATGCGGCTGGCCGGCCGGCAGCTGCAACAGCACACGCAGGTGATCGGACAGCGCGGATGCGTCGAAAAAACGCAGGTTGTGCGGCAGCGTGGTGCGCTTCATCAGCGACTGGTAGATCGGCGGCGAATCCGACATCACGTCAATGGCGAACAGGCCGCTGCTGGACTGCGCGTCAGTGACGCTGGCGAAGCGGGCCCATTGCCGGGCGGCATCGTGCACCTGTTCGATCTGTTGCTGGCGCAGCTGGTTGGGTTTGGCGGTGGCCAGCAGCAGGGCGCGTTCGTAGGCTTCATAGATGCTGGATTCCCAGCCTTTTTCCTCGGGATCGTCGCAACGCTGTTCCAGCATGCCGAAGCGCTGGGCGATCAGGTACAGCAGATGCATCTCGCGCCAGAAGCCGGGTGGTGCCGGGAAATACAGCTGGAAGCTGCGCAGCAGCACCTGGTTTTCCTCGCACATGGCGCGGTGGATGGCGCGCTGGCAGAGTTTCCTGGCGTCCTTGTCGACATTCTTCACCCGTGGCAGCAGCTGCATGCTCACTGCCTTGTAGCCGGTGGCCAAGTGATTCTGCAGTGCCTGCGCCAGTCCGGCGATCTTGGCTTCCTTGGGCGGCAGGATGACAGACTTGTTGAGGAAATGCTTTTCCAGACTCTTGCAGATGAAACGGATCGGCCCGCGCATGATTTCCATCAGCTGGAAGCGGGTCTCGGCATCGGTTTTCAGCCGGTTCAGTTCCTGGATGGCGGCGTACAGGCGCTTGGCCGTTTCGCCCACATTCATCTGTGGCAAACCTTCCACCCACTCCTTCACCTTTTTTGGTTGGGGAGCGCTGAAGGACAGCACCTCCAGATCGTGCGGAGGCAGCTTCAAGCTGAGATGATCGGCCTGATTCGACATTCCGGTTTCCTGTTCTTACTGCAAGTGGCGCCGTCTGGCGGACGTGGTGAGTGATCTGTGCTGATCAGCAATCACCCGAATTCGGCAGGGACACTGGCCCTTACTAGACAGTATAGGCAACGTTGGAAAAGGTGCTGGAAGGATTGGCGCCGGAATGCGTCAGGGTAATTGCAGGTCTATCAGGGTCTTGCCGGGTTGGCCGGGCACTTCCCGCACCAGACGGGGGATGAGAAATCCGGGCAGGGCTGCGTGCACGCCCGCCATCAGGGTGCGGGCCTCGGCCTCCGGCACGTCAAAGTGGTGGGCGCCGGCTACCGGGTCCAGCAGATGCAGGTAGTAGGGCAGCACGCCGGCGCTGAACAGGCGCTCGCTGAGGGCCACCTGGGTCTTCACCGAGTCGTTCACGCCGCGCAGCAGCACCGCCTGGTTCAGCAGGGTAACGCCCTGTCTTTTCAGCAGATTCATCGCCAGATCGAAATCGGCGTCCAGTTCCTGCGGGTGGTTGCAGTGGGTCACCAGCACGCAGTTCAGGCGGCTCTCCCCCAGTCGCTGCAGCAGGCCCTGGTCCACCCGCTGCGGGATCACCACCGGCAGGCGGGTGTGAATGCGCAGGCGGGTGATGTGGGGCACGGCCTCGATCAGGTCCAGCAGGGCGGACAGGCGGGCGTTGCTGATCACCAGCGGATCGCCCCCGCTCAGGATCACTTCGTTCACGTCCGGCTGGGCCAGCAGATAGCGCTGGATGCGGGCCAGATCGTCGGAGCCCAGGCGGTTGTCTTCATAGGGAAAATGGCGGCGGAAACAGTAGCGGCAGTTGATGGCGCAGGCGCTGCCGAGGACCAGCAGCACCCGGCTTTTGTACTTGTGCAGCAGGCCGGTCTCGCGGTTGGCGCTGCGCTCGGCCAGCGGATCGGCAATGAACCCGCTCACCGTTTCCGTTTCCGCCGCCACCGGCAGAATCTGCTTCAGCAGCGGGTCGTCCGGATTGCCTTTTTCGATTTTGGCCAGGAAAGGACGGGGTACCCGCACCGGAAAATCGCGGTGGGCGGCGAGTGCGGCGGGCAGGGTGTCCAGCGGCAGGTCCAGGGCCTGCCACAGGGATTCCACGCTGCGCACGGCGCCAGACAGCTCAATTTGCCAGTCTTCTGTGTGCCAACCGGGGGCAGTTCGAGTTATCATGTGCGCCTTTCCCGTCGCGGGGCCTGGTGTGAATCGGGTTTCCTGCCAACCGCTATCGCTAACAATCTGTACAGGTAATGTTCAATGGCGAACTATTCTACCAACGAATTCCGTCTGGGTCTTAAAGTCATTCTGGACGGCGATCCCTGCTCCATCGTCGAAAACGAAGTGGTGAAGCCGGGCAAGGGTCAGGCCTTCAACCGCGTTCGCCTGCGCAACCTGAAAACCGGCAAGATCTGGGAAAAAACCTTCAAGTCCGGCGAGGTGCTGGAAGGCGCCGACATCCAGGACATGGATTTCCAGTACCTGTACAACGATGGCGAGTTCTATCACTTCATGGACCCCAAAACCTTCGAGCAGCTGGCCGCCGATCTGGTCGCCGTGGGTGATTCCCACAAGTGGCTGAAGGAAGAAGACAGCTGCATCATCACCCTGTGGAATGGCGTGCCGCTGACGGTGACCCCGGCCAACTTCGTCGAGCTGGAAATCGTGGAAACCGATCCGGGTCTGCGCGGTGATACCGCCACCGGCGGCACCAAGCCCGCCACCCTGACCACCGGCGCGGTTGTGAAGGTGCCGCTGTTCGTGAACCAGGGCGACAAGATCAAGGTCGACACCCGCACCGGCGAATACGTGTCCCGCGCCTGATTCCATTCTGACACTCTGATAAAGGAAGACCGGCAGTCTGAAGAGGGCTGCCGGTTTTTTGTTGACGATGACCTGGCAACCCACCACCTCCCTTGACGCCCTGCAGTCCCGCGCCCGCCTCAACCGGGTGATCCGTGAATTTTTTGCCCGCCGTGATGTGCTGGAAGTGGAAACCCCGCTGCTGTGCCATGCCACCGCCACCGACCCCCACCTGCAGAGTTTCGCCGTGCCGTCCGGCCGCGACACCCTGTTCCTGCAGACCTCGCCGGAATTCCCCATGAAGCGCCTGCTGGCGGCGGGCAGTGGTCCGATCTACCAGCTGGGCAAGGCGTTCCGGTTCGAGGAAACCAGCCGTCTGCACAATCCGGAATTCACCCTGCTGGAGTGGTACCGCCCCGGCTGGACGCTGGAGCAGCTGGTGGATGAAGTGGAGGCGCTGGTGCTGAATGCCGCCGCCGCCTTCGGCGTGGAAATGCAGCCGTTCGCCCGTTTCACCCATGCACGGATTTTCGGCCAGGTGCTGGGGTTGAATCCGCACATTTGCACCGATGCCGAGCTGCTGGCGGCGGCCAACCGTCACATCAACGGCGACTTTGCCAGCCTGGACCGCAATGGCTTGCTGGATCTGCTGATGAGCCATGTGGTGGAACCGGCGCTGCCGGCATCCGGTGCGTTCGTGGTGGATTTTCCCGCCTCGCAGGCGGCGCTGTCGCGCAAGAAAACCCTGCCGGACGGCAGCGAAGTGGCGCAGCGGGCCGAGCTGTATATCAACGGCATGGAAATCGCCAATGGCTATCAGGAACTGGTGGATGCGGTCGAGCAGCGGGCGCGGTTCGAGGCCGATCTGGCGTATCGGATTCAGCACCACCTGCCGGCGTTGCCGGTGCCAGAGCTGCTGCTGGGGGCGCTGGAGCAGGGGCTGCCCGAGTCGGCTGGTGTTGCGCTGGGGGTGGATCGTCTGCTGATGGTGCTGACGGGCGCCACCCATATCTCCAAAGTGGTAGGGTTCCCGATCCAGCGGGCATAACTCGAAAAAGCATGACATAGCGCAGGATTCACCCAGGCTCCGTTTTTACAATGAATTTCCAACAGGAAACAGTAAGGGCTGAGCGTGATTCTGACAGGCAAGGCAGTGGCGGTAGCGGGCAGACTGGTGGCGGGCATGGTCCTGACGGCAGCGCTGGTTGCGGCTGCGGATGCGGCGACACCGGACGTTGCGCGGCAGCAGCAGCTGCTGCATCTGCTGAAGCAGGACTGCGGTTCCTGTCATGGCATGACGCTGAAAGGCGGGCTGGGCCCTGACCTGCTGGCGGACCGCATGGCCAGTCTGCCCCGTGAACTGCTTGTCACCACCATTGCCAAGGGCCGTCCCGGCACCCCAATGCCGCCGTGGGAAAACCTGCTCAGCGCCGACGACATCGGCTGGCTGGTGGATCAGTTGCAGCGGGGTGTGCAATGAGCCTGCGCCTGATCATTCTGCTGTCGTTTCTTTCCATCCTGCTGACGGGCTGTTCGAGCGCGCAGGTTGCTGCGCCGGCGTACCAGCCCATGGCCACCGGTGATCTGGGCGTCATCATCGAGCGCGGCACCGGTTCGGTTCTCATCATCAATACCACGCATCAAAATGTCATCGGCCGGGTGGAAGGTCTGGGTGACCTGTCGCACGCGTCGGTGGTGTATTCCCGCGACGAGCGTTTCGCCTATGTCTTCGGCCGCGATGGCGGCCTGACCAAAATCGATCTGCTGCTGCAGAAAATTGAGCGCCGCATCGTGCAGGGTGGCAACAGCATCGGCGGCGCTATCAGTCAGGATGGCCAGCTGATTGCCGTGTCCAATTACGAACCCGGCGGGGTGAAAGTCTTCCGTTCCGACACGCTGGCGCTGGTGGCCGATATTCCCGCCGAATATGCGCCGGGAAAAATTTCCAAGACCGTGGGGCTGGTGGATGCACCGGGGCAGAAATTCGTGTTCAGCCTGTACGACGGCAACCAGATCTGGCTGGCGGATTTTTCCGGCGCGCAACCGCAGATCACCAGATTTGCCAATGTCGGCGCGCAGCCGTATGACGCGCTGCTGGTGCCGGGCGGCCGCTATTACATTGCCGGCCTGTTCGGCGAGGACGGCATGGCGCTGCTGGATCTGTGGAATCCGCAGGCCGGTGTGAAACGCATCCTGCCGGATTACGGCATGGGCGAGGAAAAACTGCCGGTGTACAAGATGCCGCATCTGGAAGGCTGGACCGTGGCGGGCAATCACGCGTTTTTTCCGGCGGTGGGTCGCAACGAGGTGCTGGTGATGGACATGAATACCTGGCAGCTGGTGCAGAAAATTCCGGTGCACGGCCAGCCGGTGTTCGTGATGGCGCGACCCGACAATCGCCAGATCTGGGTGAACTTTGCCTTTCCGCAGAATGACACCGTGCAGGTGATTGACGTGGTATCGCGCAAGGTGGTGCAGGAGCTGAAACCGGGACCAGCGGTGCTGCACATGGAATTCACGCCGCGCGGCGAACAGGTGTGGGTGTCGGTGCGCGACGACAATCGTGTCGATGTCTATGACACGGCGACTTTCCAGCGCGTGCAGCAGATTCCGGCGCAGGCTCCCAGCGGCATTTTCCTCACCAATCGCGCGCATGAGATCGGCCTATGATGAGTCTGCTGGAACGCCGTTTGATGGATCGTTACCAGCGTGGCCTGCCCATCAGTGCCACACCTTGGGCCGACATGGCGCAGGAACTGGGCGTGAGCGAGGCGGAAGTGCTGGCGACCCTGCAGAAACTGCGCGAGCAGAAATTTATTTCACGCGTGGGTCCGGTGTTCGATCATCATCGCGCCGGTGCCAGCACGCTGGCGGCGCTGGCGGTGCCGCCGGAACGGCTGGAAGAAATCGCGGATTACATCAACCGGTTTGACGCGGTGAACCACAACTACGCGCGCGAGCACGAATTCAATCTGTGGTTTGTGGTGACCGCCAGCGAGCAGGAAAAATTACAGCAGGTGCTGGATGCCATTGAGCGCGACACCGGCATGCCGTTGCTGAACCTGCCGATGGAGCAGGCGTATCACATCGATCTGGGTTTCAAACTGGCATGGCAGGAGTGACGGCATGACGTTGACGGCACAGCAACAGGAAGCACTCAAGGCCGCGATCCAGGATGGATTGCCGCTCACCGCTCGTCCGTATGCGACGCTGGCGCAAACCATTCAGGCCAGCGAGCAGGATGTTATTGCACAGGTGCAGCACTGGGTCGACGACGGCTTCATCAAGCGCATGGGGCTGGTGGTACGGCATCACGCGGTTGGTTACAGCGCCAACGCGATGGTGGTGTGGAATGTGCCGGATGCATCGGTTGATGCCGTGGCGGAAAAAATGCGGGCGTTTCCCGCAGTGACACTGTGCTATCGCCGGCCACGGCGTTTGCCGGACTGGCCCTACAATCTTTTTTGCATGATTCACGGCAAGGATCGCGCGCTGGTGCTGCAGCAGATCGAAGCGCTGGCGCAGCAAGCGCAATTGCAGGACATTCCGCGTGCGGTATTGTTCAGCCAGCGTCAGTTCAAACAGACCGGAGGTCGTTATGCGCGGGTCGGCTGATGCTGCCGAAATGAAACTCGACACGCTGGATCGCCAGCTGCTCAATCGGCTGCAGGATGGTTTTCCCATCTGCGATCATCCCTATCGGGTGGTGGCGCAGGAATTCGGAATCGAAGAAGGCGAGCTGATCGCGCGCATCCAGCGTTTGCTGGACGCCAATATTCTCACCCGTTTCGGACCGATGTTTCATGCCGAGCGCATGGGCGGTGGTTTGTCGCTGGCGGCGATGGCGGTGCCGGCAGATGATTTCGAACGTGTCACGCTGCTGGTGAACAGTCTGCCGGAAATTGCGCACAACTATGAACGCGATCATGCCTTCAATATGTGGTTCGTGATTGCCACCGAGGAAAGCGACGAAGTGGCGCGGATCGTGAAAAAGATCCAGGCGCTCACCGGCTATCCCGTCTACAACATGCCCAAGATCGAGGAATTTTATGTCGGCCTCCGTTTCGCCGTCTGAACGCGTCATGCTGCTGGGCGAATGCGACCGCAAGCTGATCGAACTGACCCAGTCCGGCCTGCCGCTGGTGCCGCAGCCGTATCATGAACTGGCGCGGCAGATGGGCATTTCCGCCGATGAAGTGATGCTGCGTCTGCAGCGCATGCAGGAGCACGGTGTGATCCGCCGCATCGCCGCCGTGCCCAATCATTACAAGCTGGGTTTTCGCGCCAACGGCATGACCGTGTGGAATGTGCCGGACGAGCAGGTGCGACGGCTGGGCGAGCAGGTTGGTGCGCTGGAATTTGTCAGCCATTGTTATCATCGTCCGCGTCATCTGCCGGACTGGCCCTACAATCTTTTTGCGATGGTGCACGGTGCTGATCGTGACGATGTGCAGGATCATATCGCCGCCATCGCCGCACTGCTGGGCGAGCACAATCATGGCAGCGACGTGCTTTTTTCCACCCGCATCCTGAAAAAAACCGGCCTGCGCATCCGCGCGCGGGAGTGAGGCAGCGCCATGTTCCGCATCACGCAATACATGCAGACTTTGCTCCATCCTGAGCCGGTGGGTCCGGCGCGCAAGCCGTCCGGTCCGGTGGTGATCTGGAACCTGATCCGGCGTTGCAACCTGACCTGCAAGCACTGCTATTCCATTTCCGCCGACATCGATTTTCCCGGCGAGCTGTCGACGCAGGAAGTGTTTACCGTGATGGACGACCTGAAGCAGTTTCGCGTGCCGGTGCTGATCCTGTCCGGCGGCGAGCCGC
>CAZBII010000155.1:0-11046 GCA_964491665.1 uncultured Moraxellaceae bacterium | reverse complement strand
CGGGATGATCCTGCAGGCGGCGGTTTTCCTGTTCCAGCGACCACATCTGGTAGGCGCGCTGCACGATCAGGTCGAGCGTGTCGGTGTTGACGGGCTTCTGGTAGAAATCGTAGGCGCCCAGTGCAACCGCACGCAGGGCGTTGGAGTAATCGTGATAACCGGTGACAACGATGATCTTGGTGGCGGGAGCGAGACGCAGCGTTTCCTGGATGGTGGCGAAGCCTTCCTCGACGCCTTCTTCATCCGGCGGCAGGCCCAGATCCTGCAAAACGACGGCGGGTTCGTGCATGCGTACGGCAGCGATGGCGCTCTTGCGGTCCGAGGCAACGACCACTTCGTACTTGTCGAAATGCCAGCGCAACTGGCTCTGCAGGCCCAGATCGTCTTCGACAATGAGGAGTACTGGCTTGTTCTCTGACATGTTGCTCCATTCCCACCGTTGAAGTTGTTATGGTGTTGTCCTGGCTTGGGTGTCAACCGGAATGTAGATGGTAAAGGTGGTGCCAATGCCGGGTTCGCTTTTGACAGTGACGTCGCCGCCAAGGTTGCGGATGAATTCCCGGGTCTGGTAAACGCCGATGCCCATGCCTTTGCCGGACTTCGTCGTGTCGAACGGGCGAAACAGTCGGTTCTTGATGAATTCGGCATCCATGCCGGAACCGTTGTCTTCCACTTCGATGAGGGCGTAGCCGCTGTCGCCGCGAAGTGTGATGTCGACATAGCCGTCAGACGGCGTGGCTTCCTGCGCGTTCTTGATGATGTGCGTGATGATCATCTCAAGGTTGTCTTCATCGGCGACCACTTTAAGTGAATCATGCAAAATTCTCAACGACGGCCGCGGCACGCGATCCTGGCACTTTTTCACCGAATCGATCACGACATTTTTCAGCAGCAGCGGGCGCCCGCTGGTCGGTTGCGTCTGCTGCAGTTTCTTCAGCAGGTTGCTCATTCTTTGGACAGAGTTGTCGATGGTGCGGATCATGTCATCGATAAACGCCGGATTTTCCTTGTGCTTGGCAGCGTTCTCCACCACCAGTGCCTGCTGCGCAATCAGGTTTTTCAGATCGTGCATGATGAAGGCGGTGAGCTTGTTGTAGGCATCGAACTGCTTGGATTGCGCGAGCATTTCCGCCGCCTCGTTGCGCGACAGATAAACCGCCACCTCGCGACCCACGGTCTTGAGCAGATCCAGATCTTCCCAGGTCAGCGGCGACTCCTGCGTGGGCGTGGCCAGCACCATGAAGCCGATGAGCTCGTGGTCCACCAGCAGCGGAATGATCAGCCACACGCCGGGCAGTTTTTCCGTCCACGCCGGCAACACTTCATTGTGACGCGCCAGTTCGTGATCTTGCGGTGCATGGGGCGAAAACACCCATTCCTGTTCACGCAGGACACGGCAGAAAGCACTGTCGGCCGGCTCTTCGAAATCGGTGTTTCCCATCACCATGTTCATGTTCGCTACCGGCAGCATCTTGCCGAAGCGATTGTTGAGCCAGAGCATGCCGGCGGGACATTTGAACGTGCTGGCAACCGCGATGATGGCGCGGTGATGAAAGTCCTGGTGGGTTGTGCTGGAGGACGACAGGTGATGAATCAGGTTCAGCCACTGCGAGCGGTAATCGTATTTGTGCACGAAAAAATGCTTGTCGATGAATACGCTCAGATTGGTGCGCGTCGTGTCGGACAGAAACACCACCGCGATACCGACCAGCGCACTGGTGATCAGCGTGATCTGGATGACCGTTCCCCAGTTGCCGCCGTACAACTTGATGTAATAGCCGCCGGCTGCCATCAGCGCGAGGAAAAATCCGGCGGTGGTGAGACTGGTGGTGTAGAACGCCATCGGGCGTGAAATGGCCACATGAATGGGTTGCAGCGCGGGGCGTCCGGACACGGCCAGCAGTCCCATCGCCAGCAGAATGGCCACCAGTCCGCTGATTGCGCCGCGGGCCTGCCACAACGCCTCATCCAGCTGCCCGAACAGCGCCGCGTGCGAGAACAGGTACAGGTCGTACAGCAGCAGCGCGCCCAGTCCGATACTGATGAACTTGCTGACCCGATGCTGCAGCGAATTCCGGAACAGCTGCTCCACGGCCACCACACCCAGAATCGTCAGCAGCAGACTGCCCCAGACATACAGATAGGTCTGCTCCTGCTCATGCAGCAGCATGGGAAACAGAAACACAAACAGGAAGCCGCACAGCACCCAGAGGCAGTTCAGGACCAGAAAGGGTCCGCGGTGGATGCCGGTCTTGTTGTACAGGCGCAGCTGCTGCAGTACCGCCGTGATCCAGGCACCCATGCGCGCGGTTTCCAGCATCAGCAGATGCTGTACGCTCAGCCTGGGGGCCAGCGAATCGACAGCCAGCAATCCGCACCAGCCCGCCGACAGCAGCATCGCCACCAGGAAAGCATGGGACAGGTTCTTGTTGCGGTTGAGATAGAAGGTGATGAAAGACAGGGCGGAAAACAGAATGCTTCCACCCGTGTAACTAATAAAGGTTACGTTATTGAGGAACATTATGGGAAAAGGGTGGGCCTATGGTTGTTCAGCTGGCCAGTTTTTTGAGCCTGTCGCTGATATTGTCCATGGCACGGTCAAACAGCACGCCGGATTCCAGCAGCTTGACATAGCCCTTCTGAATATCGTGCGCAAACTCGTTCAGTTTTTTCTCGAACACGCGTAAACCAAACCGGTTTACAAAAACATAGGATTCCCCCGGATCGGTAACCATGGCCAGCTTGCAGCGGAAAGTCCGCGCGCTGTTGGGCGGTGTATAAACCAGCCAGGTGCCAGGGCGGATGCTGGCTGCCTTGGTCACGTACTCCTTCGCTGCTGCCTGCATCTTCATTTGCTGGCGTTCCACAGCTGTCATTTCATCCCAGTGCTTGCCGTTCGCGGTGTCGGTCTGACCCAGTGCAACCAGATGTTCCGGGCGCAGACCGATCAGATCCTCTTCGGCGAGGCGGCGCGTCAGCACCATCTCGAAAATCTGTTCAATGATTGAAAGGGTATTCAGCACGGTGTCACGGGACACGGACACTCCTTCCAGACCATGGGAAACCTTGCGCACCACTTCGTCCTTGACGCGGTCCACCCGGTTCATGGAGCGGTCGTCCTGATGCGGACGCACGGCCCACACCAGATCGTCGATCACCTGTTTGGCTTCCAGCCACTCGGTACTCTCGACGCCGTGCTTGAGATGCACGTACATCAGGACTTTCTGCCATTCCTTCACCAGGAACGACAGGATGACTTCCGGCAGACGGGCATCACGCAGGCGGGACAGCAGAATCGCATTGGCTTCCTCGCGGGCATGATCGGCCTTGGCCTTGCCCTGCGCGGCTTCCTGGGTGCGTTTTTCCAGCACGGTTGCCTTGTTGGTCTCGACCTTCAGCGCCTGCTGCAGGGACGTCAGCGCCTTGTCGAACACGACAACATCACCGGTGTAATGCTCGATGACTTCGTGCACCACCCGGTTCACTTCCTTGTACAGATGATCCTGGGCTTCTTTCTCCGACTGGTCCCAGCCGACAGCGGACGATGCGATCTCGTTGATGAAGCGGCGGGCAGGGTGATCGGTGTGACTGAAGAACTCGCGATCCTTCAGCGCAACTTTCAGCACGGGAATCTGCAGGCGGCTGATCAGGGCCTGGAAGGGTACTGGCAGGTTGCGGTCGTCCAGCACGAAATCGAAGAACATGGCCACGAGGTTGATGATGTCCTCGTCGCTCTGGTTCAGCGCATCCGGTTTGCCCCGGCTGCGGTTTTCTTCCAGCACGCGCTCCACGACGCTGCGGATGTTGTACAGATGCGGCTGCGCCAGATAGTCGCCGGACAGCTGGAGGTTGGTCAGCGATTCAATCAGCTGGTCCGGATTGACGGGCACTGCGTTGCCGGTAACAGGGCGGGAGATGGCGTTGGGAATCTGCACGCCGGTCTGGCGCAGCTGCTGGAACATGTTCAGCACCTGGCCAAGCGAAACGGTGGGACCACTGGCGCCGGCGGGTGCGGCAACGCGCAGGCCAGGCTGCGAACTTGCGGCTGTGCCGGGTGCGATCTGCAGGGCGTCGTTCAATGCCTGTTCGGCGGCTTGCTGCGAGTCCGGGGTGGCAGTGCCTGCCGGCGTGGTTACGCTGCCGGGCTGCTTTTTCACACCGAAACGGATCTGCGGCAGCACGCCAGCGCTGACCATCAGTTCGTTGGCCAGCGAGTAGATGTTACGCAGCTCAACAACCACGGTGCGGTCCAGATGTTTCAGCAGGATCACCTTGCAGCGGATATCCAGATCCAGCACGCGCAGCGATTTGCTCACGGCTGCCAGAATCTGCGCCGGGTCCAGCGGGTTGTTGCTTTCGTTGACTTTCACATCGGGCAGCAGGTAATCGAAACGGCAGTTCAGCTGATACAGCAGTTCCTGGTTTTCGGTGCGTGCCTTGTTGACGATGCCGGTGATGGCGACGTCCTGTTCCATATCGTCCTTGTCCACCAGCGAGATGGATTCAAGGTTGAAAACCTCGGGCTTTTTGGCTGCGCCGGAAATGCGGCTTTTGGTGAGGTTGCGGAAATTCTCTTCGTAGGCTTCCTTGAACAGCGACCACACCTGGGGTTTCTTCATGCGCACTTCGCGCATGGAATCGAAATAGAGATTCTGTTCCTTGTTGGAGCCGGCCTTGCTGGCGAGATCGAAGAACAGATCGTCGCAGCTGCTGAAGAAATGGCTGAAGTTGTTCGACAGGATGGCGAAGGTGTTGTCCTTCACCTGTTTGACCAGAGACGGAAGGGTCGCTGCGACACTGGAAGTGTTGCCGCTGCGTTGGTCTGAATCACTCATTATTCCGGTTCCCATTGCGGACTCCACCGTTCCTTTTCAAGGTATTCTGGCTGAAATGTAGCCATGGAACAATGCAATTAGCGCACACTTTTGTGAATTGAAGTGAGCCAAAAGTTACCTGTTTGTATCCGGTGCAGGCAAGGCCTGTACCAATAGCAGGTCCGTCAGTATTACGTTAGTCGTGTTTCAGGGATTCTACAATCTTGTGGGCCGCAACATAAGGTGTTGTCAGGCCTGCATTTACCTTGTCCTGCATGGTGTCGCAAACGGCTTTCGCATGCGGGTCGCGCTTGAGGCGGCGGTCGATCAACTCGTGCACCAGACGCCACATCCATTCCTGGTTCTGGCTGGCCCGTTTCTGGTGGAACACACCGGCTTCCAGGGAGCGGGTGCGGTAGTCACCGATCATGTCCCAGATGGCGTCGATGTTCTTGTTTTCCATGGCGGAACAGAGCAGCACGCGGGGTTGCCAGAAATGGTGATGCTGCAGGATATGCAGGGCGTTGGCGTAGTGCTGGCGGGTCTGGTCGGCCATGGCGCGGGCGGCACCGTCGGCTTTGTTTACAACTATCGCATCGGCCAGTTCCAGAATGCCCTTTTTTATGCCCTGCAGCTCATCGCCTGCATTGGGGAGCATCAGTACCAGGAAGAAGTCGACCATGCTGGCCACTTCATATTCCGACTGGCCCACACCCACGGTTTCCACCAGGATCACGTCGTAACCGGCCGCTTCGCACAGCAGCATGCTCTCGCGGGTTTTCTGCGCCACGCCACCCAGGGCGCCGCCGCTGGGGGAGGGCCGGATGAAGGCGTTGTCCTGCTGGGACAGCACTTCCATGCGGGTCTTGTCGCCCAGGATGCTGCCGCCGGTGATGGGGGAGCTGGGGTCCACAGCCAGTACGGCGACCTTCATGCCCTGACGGATCAGGTGCAGGCCGAAGGATTCGATGAAGGTGGACTTGCCCACGCCGGGAATGCCGGTGATGCCGATGCGGATGCTGTTGCCGGTGTGCGGCAACAGCGATTCCAGCAACTGCTGGGCCTCCTGACGGTGGCTGTCCAGCTTGCTTTCGGTCAGGGTGATGGCTTTTGCGAGGGCACGCCGGTTGCCCTGCAAAAGTGCTTCCTTGTCGATGGACATCCGGGATCAGTTCGCCGTCTTGATCGCGTCCAAAACCTTGCGGGCCGCCAGCGGGATCTTGGTGCCGGGGCCGAAGATGCCTTTCACGCCTGCAGCGTAGAGGAAGTCGTAGTCCTGACGCGGAATCACGCCGCCCACCACCACGATGATGTCGGTAGCTTTCTGGTCCTTGAGCGCGTTGATCAGGTCGGGTACCAGGGTCTTGTGGCCGGCAGCCTGGGACGATACGCCGATGACGTGCACGTCGTTCTCGATGGCCTGCTTGGCCACTTCCGCCGGGGTGGAGAACAGCGGCGACAGGTCGATGTCGAAGCCCACGTCGGCGAACGCAGTGGCGATGACTTTCGCGCCACGGTCATGTCCGTCCTGGCCCATCTTGGCGACCAGCATGCGGGGACGGCGGCCGTGTTTCTCTTCAAACGCCTTGATGTCAGACTGCATTTCGGTCCAGTCGGAATCGTTTTCGTAGGAGCTGCCGTACACGCCGGACACGGTTTTGCTGTTGGCGTTGTAGCGGCCCCAGACTTTCTCGATGGCGTCGCTGATTTCACCCACGGTAGCACGGGCGCGAGCAGCCTTGACGGCCAGATCCAGACCGTTGCCATTGCCGGTTTTGGCCCACTCGGTCAGCGCATCCAGTGCTTTCTGGCAGGCTGCGCTGTCGCGGCTGGCACGGATTTCCTTCAGGCGGGCGATCTGCTGCTCACGCACGGAGGTGTTGTCGATTTCAAGAACGTCGATTTCGTCTTCTTTCTTCAGAACGTATTTGTTCACGCCGACGATGACGTCTTCGCCACGGTCGATGCGCGCCTGCTTGCGGGCAGCGGATTCCTCGATGCGCAGCTTGGGTTCGCCCTGCTCGATGGCCTTGGCCATGCCGCCACGGGCCTGAACGTCTTCAATGATGGCCCAGGCCTTGTCGGCGATGTCCTGGGTCAGCTTTTCCATCATGTAGGAACCGCCCCACGGATCGACAACCTTGGTGATGCCGGTTTCTTCCTGGATCACGATCTGGGTGTTGCGGGCGATACGGGCGGAGAACTCGGTCGGCAGTGCGATGGCTTCGTCGAATGCGTTGGTGTGCAGGGACTGGGTGCCACCAAACACAGCTGCCAGCGCTTCGATGGTGGTGCGGATGACGTTGTTGTACGGGTCCTGTTCTGTCAGCGACCAGCCGGAAGTCTGGCAATGGGTACGCAGGATGCGGGAATCCGCTTTCTTCGGGTTGTATTCCTTGACGATGCGGTCCCACAGCAGGCGGGCGGCGCGCAGCTTGGCGATTTCCATGTAGAAGTTCATGCCGATGCCGAAGAAGAACGACAGGCGCGGCGCGAACTGGTCGATGTCGAGGCCGGCTTTCAGCGCGGTTTCGATGTATTCCTTGCCGTCGGCCAGGGTGAAGGCCAGTTCCAGCGCGGCGTCGGCGCCGGCTTCCTGGATGTGGTAACCGGAAATCGAAATGGAGTTGTACTTCGGCATGTGCGCCGAGGTGTAGCCGATGATGTCGGCGATGATGCGCATGGAGCCTTCCGGCGGGTAGATATAGGTGTTGCGCACCATGAATTCTTTGAGGATGTCGTTCTGGATCGTGCCGGACAGTTTGTCCTGGCTCACGCCCTGTTCCTCGGCGGCGACGATATACATCGCCAGTACCGGCAGCACGGCGCCGTTCATGGTCATGGAGACGGAGACGGTGTCGAGCGGGATGCCGTCGAACAGGATTTTCATGTCTTCCACGGAATCGATGGCAACACCGGCTTTGCCCACATCGCCAGTGACGCGCGGGTGATCGGAGTCATAGCCGCGGTGGGTGGCTAGGTCGAATGCAACCGAGGCGCCTTGCTGGCCGGCAGCCAGGTTCTTGCGATAGAAAGCGTTGGATTCAGCGGCGGTGGAGAAGCCGGCGTACTGGCGGATGGTCCAGGGGCGGCCGGCGTACATGGTGGCCTTCGGGCCGCGCACGAACGGGGCAAGGCCCGGCATGGTGTCGGCGTAGGGCAGGTCTTTGATGTCGGCGGCGGTGTACAGAGGTTTGACGTCGATGCCTTCGGGCGTCTTCCAGATCAGGTGGTCGGGGGATTTGCCCTTGCTTTCCTTGGCGGCCAGTTGTTCCCAATCAGCCAGAGAAGGCGTTGCGTTCTTGTCTGTCATAACTACCTCTGTTTCCACGATTTTGTGATGTGTCTGGCCAGTCATTGCAGGTGCGCCCGGCGCCCGGAATCTTGTGGATTGCTGGGGTGGCAGGGGGATTTCGGTATGGCGTCTGACAGGCTTGTACTAAAGTACCCACGAAAGGCGGTCGGTAGACTACCCAATTCGCGGCGGAAAATCACGCGTTGCCGGTGCGGATTCCTGTAACAATTGGCAACAACCTGCTGAATTGACGTCAGATTTGCACCTGTTGGCGCCGGATTCGATGCGCGGGCGGCTTCCACCCTTCGGGCATCGTCCGTAGAATAGGCGCCTTGCCACATCACCGACTACTTATATTGAGGGGAAGTACATGATCATCGGTTTGGATCATATTGCGATTGCGGTTCCGGATCTGGAGCGGGCCATCAAGCGTTTTGCCGAGGATTTCGGTATCGAGTTCAACGGCACTGAAGCGGTGGAAGATGCCAAGACCACGACCGCGTTCTTCCCTATCAGCGGCACCCAGATCGAACTGGTGCACCCCCTGCGCGGCGAAGGCCCGATTGCCAAGTATCTGGAGAAGAAGGGCGGCGGTCTGCACCACATCTGCTTCCGCACCGATGACGTCGAAGGCGACATGAAGCGTCTGAAGGAAAAAGGTTACGAGTTTCTGTCCGAAGGCCCCAAGCCGGGCGCCCACAATACCCGGGTGGCGTTCATCCATCCCAAATGCACCGAAGGCGTGCTGATCGAGATCGCTGAGCACCCGCACGCAGATTACCACATGTAAGTCGTCGCGATCCGGTGCCGTTACCGGTTTCCGGATTGCCAGCGATATTCCTGAAAGCCCCTGCACTTTCCACAGTGCCGGGGCTTTTTCTTGGCGGCTTGCTTTGCTTCCGGTGGGGCCATTACGGACAGCGCAGTGCAATTTCGCGTATGGCAGACCACTCCTGCTGTTGTACCAGCTTTGTCGGGGTCAGCCAGCTGCCGCCAGCGCACACCACGTTTTTGCAGCTGAGAAATTCCGGCACCGTTGATTCTGTAATTCCGCCGGTGGGGAAGAATTTCATTTTCGGAAAGACAGCCTGCATGGCGAGGAGGAATTCCACGCCGCCGGCCAGCGTCGCCGGGAACAGCTTGACGATTTCCACACCGGCATTTTCGGCCTGCATGAGTTCGCTCGGCGTCATGATGCCTGGGATGATGGGAATACTGTTCTTCTGCGCCTGCTGCACAAGATCGCGGTCAAAACCGGGGCTGACAATGAAGTGAGCGCCTGCGTTGAGCACTGACTGCAGCTGCTGCGTATTTTTCACAGTGCCGGCGCCCACGATCAGCTGCGGACGCTCGCGAGTCAGCAGGTCGATGGCGTCCACCGCGCAGTCGGTGCGCAGGGTAATTTCCACCACGGTGAATCCATTCGCCGCCAGCACATCCATCAGCGGCAGGGCGCTGTCGAGCGAGGGCAGGGTGATGACGGGAACCACTTTCTTGCTGCGCTGCAAAAAACTTTCAAACAGATTCATGCGAATTTCTCACGGCTGAAGTTTTTACAGGATGAAACTGGCGCCGGTGTCGGCGGTGGAAACGTTGGCGCGGGCATTGGCAAACAGGTTGCGTCCGAGGGTGCCGGGTTGCGGTGGCAGCTCGAATGCAGGGCGCTGTGTCAGTGTGGTCTGCGCCACGTGCAATTCCATGCGGTTGAGATGCCAGTCGATCTCCAGCAGGTCGCCGTCGCGGATCTTGCCGATCAATCCGCCGCGCACGGCTTCCGGCGTGACATGAATGGCGGCGGGAAATTTGCCGGACGCGCCGGACATGCGGCCATCGGTGACCAGTGCGACCTGAAACCCCTGGTTTTGCAGCGAAGTAAGTGCGGGAGTGAGTTTGTGCAGTTCCGGCATGCCATTGGCGGCGGGGCCTTGCCCCGGCAGTACGGCGATAAAATTGCAGTTCAGTTCGCCGGCCTTGAAAGCAGCGAGCATGGCTTCCTGGCTGGAAAATACTTTGGCGGGCGCGCTGATCTGTTGCGGCATCGACGTGGGCAGCGCCGAGGTTTTGATAATGGCGCGGCCGAGATTGCCGTGCAGCAGGCGCAGTCCGCCGCTGCAGGAAAACGGTTGGTGCGCAGGGCGCAGAATGCTGCTGTCAGGTGCGGGATCACGCGCCGGCCGCCAGTGGATTTGGTCATTGGCCAGTTCGGGAAACTGAGTCGCGTCAGTAAAAGGCAGGCCGTAAGCCGTGCGGATTTCGCCATGCAGCAAGCCCTGTTGCAGCAACGTATGAATCACGGCAGGCGTGCCGTCCTGCTGGTGAAAATCATTCACGTCGGCGGAACCATTTGGATACAGGCGCGCCAGTAGCGGAATCACATCCGAGAGTTCGGCGAAATCATTCCAGTCGACGATCCAGCCCGCGGCTTTGGCAATCGCGACGATATGCAGTGTGTGATTGGTGGAGCCACCGGTGGCGAGCAGGCCGATGATCGCGTTCACGATGTTTTCTGCATCCAGGATAAAGCCGATTCCTGCGTCGGCTTTTTTGGCTTCTTCCACCAGAATGCGCACGGCCTCACGGGTGAGCTGGCGACGCAGGGCCGAGTGGGGCGATACGAAAGAACTGCCCGGCAGTTGCAGACCCATCATTTCCAGCAGCATCTGGTTGGAATTTGCGGTGCCGTAAAAGGTGCAGGTGCCGGGCGAGTGATAGGAATCCTCTTCCGACTTCAGCAGCTCGTCGTGACTGACCTTGCCTTCCGCAAACGCGACACGCACGCGACCTTTTTCCTCGTTCGACAGTCCGCTGTGCATGGGGCCGGAGGGCACAAACAATCCGGGCAGGAAGCCGAACGACAGCGCGCCGATCAGCAGACCGGGCACAATCTTGTCGCAGATGCCCAGATAGAGCGCGCCATCAAACACATGATGCGACAGG
>CAZBII010000154.1:0-11091 GCA_964491665.1 uncultured Moraxellaceae bacterium | reverse complement strand
TAGAGCTGCTCCTTCGGTTTGGCAGCACGGCAGTGGGCATCTGTAAGCATGGTGTCACGGGGTCGGCAAGAAGGGGTGATGGATGGATCATATACACCTTATTTTGCCAGGTCTAATTTTCGTATACACCTACGTAGTCACTTTTCGTGGGCAAGGTCGAGTAATCGTATGCAAGCCATAGAAGCGAAAAGCCCCGGATTTACCGGGGCTCTAGCGTTTTTTCAGAGCTTCAAAGCAATCTTGTGAAACCCTGAGAAATGATCTGCTTGGCTCAGACGTTAAAGCGGAAGTGCATGACGTCGCCGTCCTTGACGATGTATTCCTTGCCTTCCAGGCGCCATTTTCCGGCTTCCTTGGCCCCGGCTTCACCTTTGTAGTGGATGAAGTCCTGGTAGGCGATTACTTCGGCGCGGATAAAGCCTTTTTCGAAATCGGTGTGGATGACGCCGGCGGCCTGGGGGGCAGTGGCGCCGATCTTGACAGTCCAGGCGCGGACTTCCTTCACGCCTGCCGTGAAGTAGGTTTGCAGCCCAAGCAGGCTGTAGCCCGCGCGGATGACGCGGTTGAGGCCCGGTTCGGTCATGCCCAGTTCGGCCAGGAAGTCAGCCTTGTCGGCGTCGTCCAGCTCGGCGATTTCGGACTCGATCTTGGCGCAGATCGGAACCACCTGCGAGTTTTCGGCCTCGGCCAGCTTGCGCACGGCATCCAGCAGGGGGTTGTTCTCAAAACCGTCTTCCGCGACGTTGGCAATGTACATGGTGGGTTTGAGGGTGAGCAGGTTGTAGGAGCGGATGGCCTTGCTCTCTTCCTCGGAAAGTTCCACTGCGCGGGCCGGTTTGCCTTCGTTCAGGTGGGGCAGCAGTTTCTCCAGTACTTTCTGGCGCAGGGCGGCTTCCTTGTCGCCACCCTTGGCCTGCTTCGCCAGTCGCAGCAGCGCCTTGTCTACTGCGTCGAGGTCGGCCAGGGCCAGTTCGGTGTTGATGGTTTCGATGTCGGAGAGGGGGTTCACCTTGCCGGCAACGTGGATGATGTTGTCATCGTCGAAGCAGCGTACGACGTGGGCGATGGCGTCGCACTCGCGAATGTTGCCGAGGAACTGGTTGCCCAGGCCTTCGCCCTTGGAGGCGCCCGCTACCAGGCCGGCGATGTCCACGAAGTCCACGGTGGTGGGAACGGTGCGCTCGGGTTTGACGATGGCGGCGAGGGCGTCCTGGCGTGGATCGGGCACGGGCACGACGCCGGTGTTGGGCTCGATGGTGCAGAACGGGAAGTTCTGGGCCTCAATGCCGGCCTTGGTCAGTGCATTGAACAGGGTGGATTTGCCAACGTTGGGCAGTCCCACAATTCCGCATTTGATTCCCATGGTGTCTCTCTACCCTGCAAATTTTAAGATGGTGGATCAGTTGGTTGCTGCAAACGCATGCAGCCGGTTCATGGCCTTGCTGCTGTTGCCGGTCAGCAGGTCCGGCAGTATGGCAATGGCTTCGTCGATGGCGTCGTCAATGAGTTGCTGTTCCTTGGCGGGCGCCTTGCCCAGTACATAACCGGATACCTGGCTGGCGTGGCCGGGATGGCCGATGCCAATGCGCAGGCGGCCGAAATCCGCATTGTTGCCCAGCTTGCTGATGATGTCGCGCAGACCATTGTGGCCGCCGTGGCCGCCGCCCTGTTTCAGCTTGGCGGTACCGGGGGGCAGGTCGAGTTCGTCGTGCGCTACCAGTATGCGCTGGGGAGGAATCTTGAAGAAGCTGGCGAACGGGACGACCGATTGTCCGCTGAGATTCATGAAGGTGGCTGGGATAAGCAGGCGTATGTCGCGACCGTGGATTACGGCGCGGCCTGAGAGACCCTGATATTTGCTGTCGGGAGAAAGGCTGACATTGAACTTGCGTGCCAGCCGTTCCACGAACCAGGCGCCGGCGTTGTGTCGGGTCTCTTCGTATTGCCGGCCCGGATTGCCCAGTCCCACAATAAGATCGATGCCTTCTTTCAACGTCGGCGCCCTGTCGGTTGGTGTTACTCAGCCGCCGGTTTTTCGGCTTCTTCACCGATGCCGGCACGGGTAGCGATGACGCTTACCACGGACAGGTCGTGATCCGCACCCAGTTGCAGTGCACGCAGTTCAACGCCAGCCGGCAGTTTCAGGTCGCTCAGGTGGATGGACTTGCCCATTTCCAGATCGGCCACGTCCACTTCGATGAACTCCGGCAGATCCTTGGCGTAGCACACCACTTCCACTTCGGTCAGCAGGTGCGACACGATGCCGCCGCCAGTCTTCACGCCCACGCACTTGTCTTCGTTCAGGAAGTGCAGCGGCACATGCATGTGCAGCTTGTGGGTGGCGTCGATGCGCTGGAAGTCGACGTGGGTCGGGTTGTTCTTGGCCGGGTGACGCTGCAGATCCTTCAGTACTACCTGCACATCGCTGCCGTCCAGTTTCAGGGTCAGGATGTGGGAGTAGAAGGCTTCGTTTTCCAGCGACTTGCTCAGGTCCTTGGCGATCACGGAGATCGGGGTGGGGGCCTTGTCGGCGCCGTACAGAATGCCGGGAACGCGGTTTTCGAGGCGACGCAGGCGGCGGCTCGCACCTTTCCCCAGATCGCTTCGGGTTGCTGCTTCAATGGTGAACTCATTCGACATGAGTGTGCTCCTTCAGGTAAATCCGCAGCCACTTGCGACCAGTGACGACGGCAGGTTTAAGTGCGCGGTTCAGTCCTTGGGAGCGAACATCGCACTGAGTGATTCTTCGTTGCTGATGCGGCGCACGCATTCGGCCAGCATGGGAGCCAGGGTCAGCTGACGGATGCGACCGCAGGTTCTGGCGGTGGCGGACAGCGGAATGGTGTCGGTGACTACCAGTTCGTCCAGCTTGGACTTGGTGATGTTGTCGATGGCGGCGCCGGACAGGACGGCATGGGTACAGTAGGCCACGACCTTGGTTGCGCCATGATCCTTGAGGGCTTCGGCGGCCTTGCACAGGGTGCCGGCGGTATCGACCATGTCATCCACCAGAATGCAGGAACGGCCTTCCACTTCACCGATGATGTGCATGACCTGCGACACGTTAGCCTTCGGGCGGCGCTTGTCGATGATGGCCAGATCGCAGTCGTTCAGCTGCTTGGCTACCGCGCGGGCACGCACCACGCCGCCCACGTCGGGGGAAACCACCATCAGGTCTTCGTAACTTTGTTTCTGGATGTCGTCCAGCAGGATGGGTGAACCGTAAACGTTGTCCACCGGGATGTCGAAAAAGCCCTGGATCTGGTCGGCGTGCAGGTCGACGGTGAGGACTCGGTCAATACCGACGGTGGTGATCATGTCGGCCACGACTTTGGCCGTGATGGGTACCCGGGCGGAACGCACCCGGCGGTCCTGGCGGGAATAGCCGAAGTACGGAATCACGGCGGTAATGCGGCCGGCGGAAGCGCGGCGCAGGGCGTCGGCCATGACGATCAGCTCCATCAGGCTGTCGTTGGTCGGTGCGCAGGTGGACTGGATTATGAAGACATCGCTGCCGCGCACGTTCTCGTTGATTTCGACTGCGATTTCGCCATCGCTGAACTTGCCGACATCGGCTTTGCCAAGAGGAATGTGCAGATTGCTGCAGACCTTGGTTGCCAGTTCAGGTGTGGCATTGCCAGAGAATATGATCAGGTTTGACACGCGGGGTCACCTTGAATCTGTCTGTGGGAATCGGGTCGAAAAAAATGGCTGGGCCGCTAGGATTCGAACCTAGGTATGGCAGGATCAAAACCTGCTGCCTTACCGCTTGGCGACGGCCCAGTTGTGTTTTGACGATCTGGCGATCAGTCTGGGCGCGGAATACTACCAGAAAATCGCCAAATGTATTAGAGGTTTTTTCCGGAATTTAGCCGGGACTGGCCAGATGTCCGGAATAGAGCGGGGACCTGTTCATGCCCTTGGCGACTTGCCATCTGACATCCTGAGCCGTCAGCGAAAAGTCGGGCATGCGTGCAACCAGTTGCTGCAGTGCAGCTTGAGCTTGCTGTTCAGACCCGAAAGAGCTGAACAGGCAGGCGCCGCTGCCGGTCACCCTGGCTTTGCTCACTGTATCCATCAGATGCAGGCATCGATCGATCAGTGGAAAGCGTTTCCTCAAAACAGGCTCGAAGTCGTTGTGACCGGCCCCCTCAAGGAAGGCGCACATTGTGATCAGGGCTGAATCCCTTGTCAATTGTTTTTCCTTGAAAAGTTCAGCGGTCGGGGCGTGGCAGGACGGGATGCAGATCAGGTACCAGGGCTCTGGAATGGAGACATCCTCGAATTGCTCGCCTACGCCCTGCGCCAGTGCGGCGTGGCCGTGGATGAAAATGGGGACGTCCGCGCCCAGTGAAAGCCCCAGGGTCTGCAGTTGCTGGCGGTTCAGGCCGGTTTGCCAGAGCTGGTTGAGTGCCACCAGTGTGGTTGCGGCGTTGGATGAGCCGCCGCCCAGGCCGCCGCCCATGGGCAGGTGCTTGTCGAGGTGGATGCGGGCGCCCTGCGGACAGCCGGTATGTCTCTGCAGCAGGCGCGCGGCGCGGACTATCAGATTGTCTTCAGAGGACACGCCGGGGAGATCGGGTGTCAGGGTGATGCGTCCATCCTGGGTGGGGGTGAATTCCAGGCGGTCGCAAAAGTCCACGAACTGAAACAGCGTCTGCAGGTTGTGGTAGCCGTCCGGGCGACGTCCGGTGATGTGCAGGAACAGGTTCAGTTTGGCGGGAGATTGGGCTCGCAGCATCAGCCGTTGTCGTTGCCGGTTATGGGAAGCCATTCCTTGACCACGACGATGACGCGCAGATCACCTTTGCTGATCCGGATGCGCTGTGGCAGCAGGGTGCCGAGTGACGAGGCGTACTGGTCGAACTGGAGGCTCCAGCCGTCCTGCTCCAGTGTGGCCAGTGTGCCAAGCGCGTTGTGAGTCATGCGGGATTCGTTGCTAGGGGAGGGCAGTCCCTTGATCCAGTAGAGCAGCGAGGCGATGGGGATTTCCCAGCCGGTGTGCTCCTGTACCAGTTGGTCCGGTGATTCGGCAATCCAGGCGCCGTCGGACTGCTCCAGGCGGGCGCCGGTAGGGTTGCCGCTGACGATGGTGGTGCCCTGGCCAAGGGGGCCGTTCAGCACTATATAAAAGCTGTCGAAGGACTGGGTCCAGTCTATGTAGGCGCTGCCGCCGTCGTCACGGGTGCGAACGCCGATCTTGCCCTTGATCTGCCACTCTTTCAGCAAGGTCAGAGAGCGGACGTGATCTACCCAGTCGACCTGGGCGCCGGCAGGGGGTGGAGTGCCGGTCTGGAGCCAGGCGCATCCCTGGGTGGTCACAATGAATGCAAGCAGGAGGAGTCTGCAGAGGGGGGTGGCTATAAGCAGAAAGGCCCGCCGGGGAAGTGGCAGGCTGGGAAATGTGTGCGTCACAAATGTGTCAACCGGGACCGGGCTGGAGTTAGTTTGGGATGAATCGCTTCATGACATTCTGTAGCACTTTGCTGTCCGGGTTCTGTTCCAGTGACTGCTTCCAGATGGAGATGGCTTCCTCCTGGTTGCCAGTGACCCAGAGTACCTCGCCCAGGTGGGCGGCAATCTCCTGATCCTTGAAGACGTCGTAGGCTTTGCGCAGAAAATCCAGTGCTACCGAATTTTCGCCCATACGATACTTGATCCAGCCCATGCTGTCGATAATGGCGGGGTCGTTTGGATTGAGAAAATAGGCGCGTTCGATCAGTTCCCACGCTTCTTTCAGGCGGTGGTTGCGATCGGCGAAGGTGTAGCCCAGTGCGTTGAGGGCGGCACTGTTATTGGGTTGCTGTTCGAGTACTTTGCGCAGGTCGGCTTCCATGGCGTCGAACTGTTCCAGCTTTTCCTGCAGCATGGCGCGGCTGTAGAGCAGGGCAGGGTCGTTCGGGTGCTTTTTCAGGCCGCTGTTCAGCGCTTCCACTGCTTCCCGGTTGCGCTCTGCGCCGGCCAGTACTTCGCTTTTGGCCAGAAGGTATTTCAGCTCTTCCTTGGGGTCGCTGGCAGCGGCTGCATCCAGCAGGCTGATTGCGCTGTCGATGCGTTTGGTTTCGGAGTAGAGCAGGGCCAGCTGGATCTGGGCCAGGGTGTAGTTGGGGCCGCTGCCAATCTTGCGGTAATAGCTTTCCGCTTCATCATACTGTTTGCGCGATTCGGCAATGCGGGCGAGGTAAAGGTAGGCTTCCTCGACGCGATAATCCATGGCGATCAGCTGGTTGAAGTACTGGATCGCGTCGTCTTCCATCTTGTTTTCCCAGGACAGCAGGGCCAGCGAGAGCAGCAGGTCGCCGTCTTCCGGGAAGCTGTTCACCAGGCGCACGAACTGCTGCTGGGCGGCGGGGAGTCGGCCGTACTGGATGAGGTAGCGGGCGTAGGCCACTCCGAGCCGCTTGTTGCGCGGATGGGCCTGGGTCTGCTGGTCGAGAAATTCGAGTGCCGCTTCGGCCTGGCCGTTGGCGATCATGGATTGGGTGCGGCCGAGCATGGCGTTGCTGTAGGCCGGGTTGATGTCCAGTGCTTCGTCGTAGTCGCTGATGGCCTGCAGGTGGTTGCCGTTCATGGCTTCCAGCGAGCCCTTGGCAAACCAGAGCTTTTCGTCGCGGCGGGTGCGGGTGTATTCGGTCAGTTTCTGCAGTACGCGTTGCCGGGTTTCGGCGTTGGTGGAGCGGGTGGCCTGCAGGAGAAATTCGAAATTGACGGTGCCGCCGTGCGCCATCAGTTCATCGATCTGCTCCAGGGCTTCTTCCATTTTGCCAAAGCGGATCAGCTCGGTGGCGGCCAGTTCCCGTGGAGCGGCATTTTCCGGCTCGATTTCCACCCACAGTATCGCGGCGTCGAGGGTGGCCTGGTGGGCGCCCAGATAGCGGGCAATGTAGGCGGCGCGCTCGACCACCTGCGGGTCACGCGTTTCGTGGGCCTGTTTCAGATACTTGCCAAGTGCGACATCGGCGCGGTTGCGCTTGCCGGCAAATTCCGCCAGCAGCAGTTCGTACAGGGTTTCCTTTTCGAAGGAGCGGGTGGGCGGCTCAGGCTTTTCTGCCGCTGCGGCGACAGCGGGGGTGGGTTCGGGCGCGACTGCCTTGGATTGGTTAAGGGTGGAGCAGGCTTGCGTCAACAGCAGGGCTGCTACCGAAAAAACCGTCAAAAACTTTCTATAAATCATAAATATGCAGGCGCGCCGGTGGTTATGCCAGGATCAATCAAATCAGGAATGGGTCGTGCTTGCAAGGAAATTGTCCCGGCGTGCCGGCCTGCCTTACATAATAGATGCTGAATGCGATCCGGTGTTCCCTTTGTGGTTGAATCGGTGGGAAAAAGTGGTCGGGGCGGAGGCTGCGGTGGCGGATTTTCCTTGTGTTATAATCCCGCCACTTTTTGAGAGGTCGATGCCATTGGCGTCGCCGCCGCTGATTCACGGGAGCCATGGTTTTACTCGCATACGGAATCAATCATAAAACCGCGTCGGTGGACATGCGGGAGAAGCTGGCCTTTGCGCCGGACCGGGTGATGAACGCGCTGATGGAAGCGCGCGAGCAGGCGCGTCTGAAGGAAGTGGCGATCCTGTCTACCTGTAACCGCACCGAATTGTACTGCTCCGCCGAGGCGCAGGATTCCGGCCGTCTGCTGCTGGGCTGGCTGAGCCAGTACCACTCCCTGCCGGTGGACCAGATCACCCGCTGTGCCTATGAATTCTGGAACGATGCCGCCGTGCGCCATCTGGTGCGGGTTGCAAGCGGGCTGGATTCGATGGTGCTGGGGGAACCGCAGATTCTGGGCCAGCTCAAGAGTGCCTATGCCGTGGCGCAGGAAGCCAATACGGTGGGGCCTGATCTGGGGCGCCTGTTCCAGCATACCTTTTCCGCTGCCAAGCAGATCCGCACGGATACCGGCATCGGTGCCAATCCGGTGTCGGTGGCGTTTGCGGCCGTCAAGCTGGCCAAACATATCTTTTCCGACCTGAAGAAAACCAGCGTGCTGCTGATCGGCGCGGGTGAAACCGTCGAGCTGGTGGCGCGCCATCTGCACGAGCAGGGCGTCGGCAACATGATCGTGGCCAATCGCACCCTGTCCCGCGCCAATGCGCTGGCGGAAGAATTCAACGCCCGCGCTGTGACGCTGGGCGACATTCCGCTGGTGTTGCATCAGGCCGACATCGTGATTTCCTCTACTGCCAGTCCGCTGCCGATCCTGGGCAAGGGTGCGGTGGAGCACGCGCTGAAACTGCGCAAGCGCAAGCCGATGTTCATGATGGATATCGCGGTGCCGCGCGATATTGAAGAGGAAGTGTCCGAGCTGGCGGATGTCTATCTGTATACCGTTGACGACCTGCAGCAGGTGGTGGACGAGAACCGTCGCCAGCGGCAGGAAGCGGCGGCGCAGGCGGAACTGCTGGTGGATCGCTGCACCCTGCAGTTCATGGATTCGCTGAAAACGCTGGACGCGGTGGACACCATCCGTGCCTATCGCGAACGGCTGGAGGATTTGCGACAGGCCGAGTTTGAGCGTGCATTGCAGATGATCCGCGCAGGCGCCAGTCCCGAAGAAGCCCTGCAGCGCATGAGTCGCGCGCTGATCAACAAGGTCATGCACGGCCCTACCATCCAGTTGAAGCAGGCCGCCGAGCAGGGCCGTCAGGACCAGCTGGCCTGGGCGCAGATGCTGCTGGGGCTGTCCGATCCCGCCAAGCCGGATTAGCGGCGCCCGCCCTGTTTCCGTTTCCGCAGTCCCGATTTCTCCCCGGTGCCCACGCACCATTGCAGGCAGCCAGCAGGCAACAAGATGAAAGAATCCATTCAGATGAAACTGGCCAACACCAGCGAGCGCTACGATGAAGTCAGCGCTTTGCTGAGCCAGCCCGACGTCATCAATGACCAGAACCGGTTCCGCAAACTGTCGCAGGAATTCGCCGAGATCGAGCCGGTGGTGATGTGTTTTCGCGAGTACGACAAAACCCTGAAAAACATTGAGGAAGCGCGTGCCTGGATGAGCGACAGCGATCCGGATATGCGGGCGATGGGTGAGGAAGAGCTGGCCAGCGCCAGTGTCCGTCGCGATGCGCTGGAAGTGGAACTGCAGAAGCTGATGCTGCCGAAAGATCCGTTCGACGGCAGCAACGTGTTTCTGGAAGTGCGCGCCGGCACTGGCGGTGATGAGGCAGCGATTTTTGCCGGCGACCTGTTCCGCATGTATTCGCGTTATGCAGAAACGCAGGGCTGGCGCATCGAGGTGGTGAGCAGCAGCGATGGTGAGCATGGTGGCTACAAGGAAATCATCTGTCGGGTGATTGGTGATGGCGTGTATTCGCGGCTGAAATTTGAATCCGGTGCGCATCGGGTGCAGCGGGTGCCGGCGACGGAGTCGCAGGGCCGCATTCACACGTCCGCGTGCACGGTGGCGATTCTGCCGGAGGCGGACGAAGTGACCGAGATCGAGGTGCGTACCGAGGATTTGCGCATCGATACCTTTCGTTCGTCCGGTGCCGGTGGCCAGCACGTGAATACCACCGATTCGGCTGTGCGCATCACGCATCTGCCGTCGGGACTGGTGGTGGAGTGCCAGGATGAGCGGTCGCAGCACAAGAACAAGGCGAAGGCACTGACCCTGCTGAAATCGCGTTTGCTGCAACATGCCCGTGACAAGCAGCACAAGGAAACCAGTGAGGCGCGGCGCAATCTGGTGGGCAGCGGCGATCGCTCCGAGCGGATTCGCACCTACAATTTTCCCCAGGGCCGCGTGACGGATCATCGCATCAATCTGACGCTGTACCGTCTGCCGGAAATCATGGAAGGCAAGCTGGATGAGTTGCTGAACGCGCTGAGCAATGAGTATCAGGCGGACCAGCTGGCGGCGCTGGCGGAATCGGCCTGATGCAGACGGTGGCGCAGGCGTTGCAGTGGGCAGTGACGGAACTGTCGCGCGCTGGCAGTGCTACGGATGCGCAGGTGGATGCCCGCTGGTTGCTGGCGCATCTGCTGAAAAAAAATCAGACGTGGCTGCGGACGTTTTCAGATGCGGTGATCGACGCTGCCGATGTGCAACGTTACGTGGAATGGATCGGGCGCCGTTGTGCCGGTGAGCCGGTGGCGTACATTTCCGGCTGGCAGGGTTTCTGGACCTTCGAGCTGGAAGTGACGGCGGACACGCTGGTGCCGCGTCCGGATACGGAGCTGCTGGTGGAAGTTGCTCTGGAATTATGCGATGCGGAAGCGCGCGATGTGGTGGATCTGGGCACTGGCACCGGTGCGATTGCGCTGGCGCTGAAAAGCGAGCGGCCGCAGTGGCGTGTGCTGGCAACCGATATTGATGCTGCCAGTCTGGCTCTGACGCAGCGCAATGCCCAGCGGCTTGGCTTGCAGATCGACACGCGCGAATCCAGCTGGCTGCAAAATCTGTCCGGCGAAAAATTTCATCTGATTGTTTCGAATCCGCCGTATATCTGCGCGGATGATCCACACTTGTCTGGCAGCGGTGTGCGTTGCGAGCCGCTGCGGGCGCTGGTGTCGGGTGTGGATGGTCTGGATGCGATTCGTGAAATCGTGACGGCAGCGCCGACCCATCTGCACGCCGGTGGCTGGCTGCTGCTGGAACACGGTTATGATCAGGGCGCGGACGTGCGTGCGTTGTTGCAGTCTGCCGGGTTTGACTGTGTGCAGACGCGGCGCGATCTGGGCGGCAACGAGCGCGTGACGCTGGGGCGTTGCGGGCAAAAGGATACGGCAGGAGGAAACACGGCATGATGACGGACGAAGAACTGCTGCGTTACAGCCGGCAGATTCTGTTGCCGCAACTGGATGTGGCCGGGCAGGAAAAACTGCGCGCGGCCACGGCGCTGATTGTGGGGCTGGGCGGGCTGGGCAGTCCGGTGGCGCTGTATCTGGCGGCGGCCGGTGTGGGCCGGCTGATCCTGGTGGATCACGACACGGTGGATCTGAGCAACCTGCAGCGGCAGATCGCCCATGCAACCGATTCAGTCGGCGTGCCGAAGGTGGCATCGGCGGCCGCGAGTGTGCGCCGGTTGAATCCGCATTGCGATGTGGTGACCGTGCAGGAAAAACTCGACGCGGACAACGGCGCGCAGTG
>CAZBII010000153.1:0-11136 GCA_964491665.1 uncultured Moraxellaceae bacterium | reverse complement strand
GCAGCCATCCCACTGTTTTCATCCGCAAATTCCGCACAGGAGCCACGCCCATGCTGCACCGCCCCGCATCCCGTTTCACCGCCCTGTTTCTGGCTGCACTGACCCTGTGCACCGGCCTGCTGAGTTCCGTTGCGCAGGCCGGCGTGGTGTCGACGCAGACCGTGATCCAAAACGAATCCAGCCGTTATGACCGCGCCCGCCTGAGCGAACTGATGCAGCGCGAGGAAGCCGCCCAGGCACTGCAGACCCTGGGCGTCGATCCGGCGGTGGTGGAGCAGCGCATCCAGAACATGACGGCTGAGGAACTGCAGGCCTTCAACCAGCAGGTGGCGGACATGGAAGCCGGCGGCAGTGCGCTGGGTGTGATCATTCTTGTGCTGCTGGTGCTGATCCTGCTGGATCTGCTGGGCGTGACCGACGTTTTCCCCGCCATTCGCCCCATCTGATCGCCGCATGGCTGCGTCATTCCGGTGCATCCGTCGCCTGACGGCGCCACCGGGATTGCTGTTGTGGCTGCTGCTCGCCTCGGGATGCAGCCTCACACCGCCCCTGACACTGCCGGCCAACCGGCTTGCCAACCTGCCACCCCGGCAGGAACTCACAGCCACCCCCTTCATCCGGCAGGATGACTACCAATGCGGACCGGCCTCACTGGCGATGATCCTTGGCTTCCACGGCAACTCACTGACACCGGCGGAACTGGTGCCCTGGGTGTTCACTCCCGATGCACAGGGCAGCTTTCCGGCGGAAATGGATGCAGTGACGCGCCAGCAGGGTTTCGTCAGCTATCCGCTGGAGCGACTGGAGGAGGTGCTGGCGGAAGTGGCAGCGGGGCATCCGGTGCTGGTGCTGCAGAATCTGGCAACGGACTGGTATCCGCGCTGGCACTTCGCGGTGGTGGTGGGTTATGACCTGTCGCGCCAGGAACTGGTGCTGCGCTCCGGTGACCTGCCCCGGCGCATCACGGAATTCATGCTGTTCGAGACCACCTGGGCACGCAGCCGGCACTGGGCTCGGGTGATCCTGCCGCCGGATACCCTGCCCGCCAGCGCGCAGCCGCAACGCTGGCTGCAGGCGGCCGCCGATCTGGAGCAGACGGGGCCTGCCCCCGCTGCCCTGCAAGCTTTCCTCACCGCCGTGCAGCGCTGGCCGGAACAACCGCTGGCGCACTTCGGACTGGCGTCGCGTCTGCTGGCCAGCGGTGACGCGACCCACGCCCGCGCCCGCTTCGAAACCCTGCTGCGCCTGCAGCCGGATCTGGCCGCCGGCTGGAACAACTACGCCTATGCCCTGCGCGACACCGGCTGTCCTGCCGCCGCCCGCACTGCCATTGCCTGCGCGGTAGCGCTGGAACCGGCCAACCCCGCCTTTGCTGACTCGCGGCGGGAACTGACGGCCACTCCCCTGCCGGATCGCGACCACCCCCACTGCGCCATTCCGGCGTGTCCGGTATCTGCCCGCTGACCCGACCTGGGTCATTGCCATCAATCCGGCGCGGGCTAAGCTTCATGACATGCCCATGACACGCCGCCATCCCCTCCTCAACACCCTGCTGCCCGCGATCATCGCCCTGATCCTGGGACTGCTGCCCGCACATTCCACGTCGGCCCAGCCCCTGTTCGAAATGCCCGCCGGCGACAAGACCGTGGTCGGCAAAGGTATCGAATATCTGGAAGACCCGGACGGCACGCTGACGCTGGAAGCGGTGCGCAGTGGACAGCAGGCCTGGCAGACCAGCAACGACGAGGTCTTCAACCAGGGCTATACCGGTTCCGCCTGGTGGCTGCGCTTCGATCTGCAGAACAACCAGCCCGGCAATCGCTGGCTGCTGGAAATTGCCTACCCGCTGCTGGACGAAATCGACCTGTACCTGATTTCCGGCAACGGCGAAATGACCACCTACAGGCTGGGCGACCACTTCCCCTTTGCCCAGCGCCCGATCCAGCACCGCAATTTCATCGTGCCGGTGGCACTGGGTTTCAGCCAGCAGGCCAGCCTGTACCTGCGGGTGCGCTCCAGCAGTTCGCTGCAGGTGCCGCTGCAGGTGTGGCAGCCGGAACTGTTCCAGACCGAGGATATCGGCCGCACCGCCGCTCACGGCATCTTTTTCGGCGGTCTGCTGATCATCGCGCTGTACAACCTGCTGGTGTATCTGGTGCTGGGTGAGCGCAGCTATATCTATTACGTCTGCTATGTGTTCAGCATGCTGCTGTTCATGGGCAGCCTGCATGGCTGGAACTACCAGTTCCTGTGGCCGACGGCGGCGTACTGGAACGACCGCTCGATCCTGTTTTTCCTGACCCTGGTGGTGATGACGGCCTGGATTTTCTCGGCACGCTTCCTGAACGTGGACAGCATCTCCCGCAAGATGGGGCTGTGGCACACGGCCAACGCCTGGCTGTGCGCACTGTTCACGCTGGTGGCGCTGGTGGCGCCCTATGCCACCGCAGTCGCCGTGATCATGCCGCATGGCGCCATGTCTGCCGTGTGGGGCATGCTGGTAGGACTGGTGGCCTGGCGTCACAACAATCCGGCGGCGCGCTATTTCGTGCTGGCCTGGACCCTGATGCTGGTGGGATCGCTCATCCTGGCGCTGAGCAAGATCCATGTGCTGCCGCGCAATCTGCTGACCGACAACATGCTGCAGATCGGCTCGCTGCTGGAAGTGCTGCTGCTGTCGTTCGCGCTGGCGGAACGCATCAACAGCGAACGCGCCCTGCGCCTGCAGGCCCAGCAGGACACGCTGACCGCGCAGCAGCAGGCCAACGAGGCGCTGGAGCAGCGGGTGACCGAGCGCACGCTGGAACTGGAGCAGGCCAATCGCAAGCTGCAGGAACTGAGCGACACCGATCAGCTCACCAATCTGAAAAACCGGCGCTTCCTCAACAGTTTTCTGGACAAGGAATTCGCCCGCGCCCAGCGCTATCAGCACAGCCTCGCGCTGCTGATGATCGACGTGGACCATTTCAAGTCCATCAACGACACCCACGGTCATCTGGTGGGCGACGATTGCCTGAGAGAAACGGCGGCCCGCATTGGCCAGCAGATGCGCTGGCCGTCCGATCTGGCGGCACGTTACGGCGGCGAGGAATTCTGCGTGATCCTGCCGGAAACCGGGGCCGACGGCGCCCTCACCGTGGCGGAGCGGATTCGCGCGGCGGTGGAAGCAGCCCCCATGGCCACCCGCAGCGGGCCCATCTACCTCACCGTCAGCATCGGCCTGCACGTGGCGGTGCCGCCCGCCGGAGCTGAAACCGCACCCTTCGTGGAGCTGGCCGACAGCGCGCTGTACAGCGCCAAGCAGAACGGCCGCAACCGTGTGATCCAGGCCGCAGTACCCAGCCCCCTTCCCCAGCCCGGCCTGGCCTGAATTTTTTTCCCGACCTTTGCGTGGACCCTGTCTGTTTGGGGAAATGTCCCCACTGCAAAGGAATCAGCATGACCCTGGCCATCGTCCGTACCCGTGCCCGCGTGGGCATGAACGCCCCGGAAGTCACCGTGGAAGTCCACCTGTCCAACGGCCTGCCGGCCTTCAACATCGTCGGCCTGCCCGACGCCGCCGTGCGCGAAAGCAAGGAGCGCGTGCGCAGCGCGATCCTCAATTCCGACTACGAATTTCCCCAGCGCCGCATCACCGTCAACCTGGCGCCGGCGGATCTGCCCAAGGACGGCGGCCGCTTCGACCTGCCCATTGCGGTGGGCATCCTGGCGGCATCGCAGCAGCTTCCGCTGGCGGCACTGGAGCGGCATGAATTTGTGGGGGAACTGGCGCTGTCGGGCGAACTGCGGCCGGTGGATGGCGTTCTCACCGCCTCGCTGGCCGCCGCCCGCCAGCAGCGCAGCCTGTTCGTGCCGCAGGCCAACGCCTGCGAGGCCAGCGTGCCGAAAACCAGCCGCATCCACGCCGCGCAGCATCTGCTGCAGGTCTGCGCGCAACTGAAGAATCCGCAGCAGCTGTCGGCCTTCGTGGATGACACGCCGGCAACCGCCGACCTGCAGACCTACCCCGACCTGAGCGACGTGCGCGGCCAGCATCACGCCAAGCGCGCACTGGAAGTGGCGGCCGCCGGCAAGCACAACCTGCTGATGATGGGGCCACCCGGCGCCGGCAAATCCATGCTGGCGGCGCGTCTGCCCGGCATCCTGCCGCCGATGACCGATGCCGAAATGATGGAAGTGGCCGCCGTGCATTCGGTGGCGCAGGCCAACGCCCGCGCGCTGCACCAGCGCCCGATCCGCGCGCCCCATCACACCGCGTCCGGCGTGGCGCTGGCCGGTGGCGGCAGCAATCCCAAGCCGGGGGAAATTTCCCTCGCCCACAACGGCATCCTGTTTCTGGATGAACTGCCGGAATTTCCGCGCAAGGTGCTGGAAGTGCTGCGCGAACCGCTGGAGACCGGCGAGATTGCGATTTCCCGCGCTGCGCAGCAGGTGGTGTATCCGGCGAATTTCCAGCTGATTGCCGCGCTCAACCCCTGCCCCTGCGGCCATCCGGACAAGCCACCGGAAGGCTGCTCCAATCCGCAGGCCTGCTGCACGAAATACCAGAGCCGTCTGTCCGGCCCGCTGCTGGACCGCATCGATATGCACATCCGTGTCGATGCGCTGCCGATCGCGCAACTGCAGCAGCAGGACGGCGGTGAAAGCAGTGCGACCGTGCGGGAGCGCGTGACGGCAGCGCGTCAGGTGCAGCTGCAACGGCAGGGCATGCCCAATCACGATCTGACGGGCAAACAGCTGGAAATGTTCTGTGCGCTGCAGAAGGACGATGCCCTGTTCCTGCAACTGGCGGTGGAAAAACTGGGACTGTCGGCGCGGGGTTATCACCGCGTGCTGAAAGTGGCGCGCACGCTGGCCGATCTGGCGGGAGATGCCGCCATCGGAAAGCGCCATCTGACCGAGGCGCTTTCGTGGCGGGCGTTGTTCAGCTGAGATTTATTGCGGCGTGTAGTCGACGAAGAACATCACGAAGCGGCTTTCGTTGTTGAAGCCCACGGCCGGTTCGTGATCCTTGTCCAGGGCATTGTCGATGCGCGTGCGCAGCTTGAGACTGGGCAGCACCTGCCAGGACGCGCGCAGATCGAGCTGGCCATAGCCGCCCAGTACGACACGCTCGCCATCCAGCGCGTCGTACTGCTGGCTTTGACCTGACAGTGTGGCGCCCACGGCAAACAGACCCAGCGTGCGGTCCACGTCCAGCGCAACGCGACGACGCGGACGCAGGTCCAGTTCGGCGCCCGTGTCATTGTTGGTAACTTTCTCGTAGGTGAACGACGTCTGCCAGTGAATACCGATCCACTCGGTGCCGTACTGCAGTTCGGTGCCGCGAATAGTCACGCTGTTAAGGTTGGTCGGTTCCCAGTGCCCGTTCTCGTCGCCGTTCCACTCGATCAGGTTGTCGACATGCGTTTTGTAAACGTGCGCCGATGCCATGCCCCAGTCCTGATAGGAATCGATGCCGGCTTCGTAGGTTTCCGATTCTTCCGGCACCAGATTGGAATTGCCGGATTCCGAGTAGTAATAAAACGGCGGGAAGGAGTAGTCGGCAAACGGCCAGTACAGATCGTTGAACGACGGCGCCTTGTAAGCCTGGCCGTAGCTGATGATCGCGGTGGTGCCGCTGGTGAATTCCCAGCCCAGCGCCGTGTCGCCGGTCCACTTGCTGCCGAACTGCTCGTTGTCGTCGTGGCGCATGCCCAGCGACCACGACCAGCTGTCGATATCGAAACGCGTGTTGGCATAGCCGCCGAAATCGTCGCGCCGGGTCTGGCTGTAAGCCATCGTGCCCACCACTTCCTCATGGGTGTAATCCATGCCGAAGTTGACGGTCAGCCAGTCCAGCGGGATGACCGAGTTTTCCCACGAGCCCACGTTGCGGCGGGTTTCAAACAGGGTGTAATCGGGCATGTCATTGAAGTTTTCGGTGGAATCCTTGGCCAGACCGTACTGCAGTTTCGACACGAAGCTGTCCAGATCCAGTGTCAGTGCCGTGGACGCCAGCGACGTTTCAAATTCGGTGTGCGGCAAACCGTCCACCAGATAGCGGTTGTCGTAATCCGCCTGCCCCTGCGCGCGGCTGACCGCCACGTTGGCTTTCAGGTAATCGGAAAATTTCTGTTCGCCATTGAACGAGGCGGCGGAGCGGCGGTAGGCGTCGTCATCAAGGTTGTAACGATCGCTGCTGGAGCGGGTGTCGTCGAGATACATCGAATCGAAACCGTCGGATTCGACATAGGACAAAGTGGCATTGTAACGGCTGGTTTCACTGAGTCCGCTGGCGCTGACCACGCCGTCGCGCGTGTTGTCGGAACCGACACCTGCCGAGTAGGTGACGCCGCTTTTCGGCGCGGACTTGCGGGTAAAAATCTGGATCACGCCATTCATGGCGGAGGACCCGTACAGGCTCGATTTGGGACCGCGAATCACCTCGATGCGGTCGATCTGGTCCAGCGGAATCTGCTCCAGCGCCACTTCACCCAGCGTCGCGCTTTCCACGTTGATGCCATCCACCAGAATCAGCGTGCCACTGGAATGGCCGCCGCGCATGGACAGGCTGGTGGCATTGCCGCGTCCACCGTTGCGCTTCAGGTGCACGCCCGGCACCGTACGCAACACCTGATACAGATCGCGCGCCTGCGACTGATCAATCTGCTCGCGCGTGATGACCGTGGTGGACGCCAGCGTGTCCTGCACCTGCTGCGCGGAGCGCGAGGCCGTTACCACAATTTCCTTGCCCATTTCCGGCGTGTAGGACGCCAGCTGCAACGCCTCCTGTGCCAGCGCAGACGGCACCATTCCCGCGCCGACACCGGCACTGATTCCCACCACAATTGAACGCAACTTCATGCAACACCCCAATGCAAGCCAACCGAAAGATGACAGTTGTTGCACGGGCACGCAAAAACGGACCAGCCGAAAACAGCAGAACAGGATTTCCGCCCGCAGCAACAACACCTGAGTATCGTCACCGTGACGGTAGCCGCACCAATAAATACCCGTTACTGGTAGGTGACGGACGCACACCGGAATGTGCGTTGATGGCAGGTCTCCTGGCTTGCGCGTCATCGCGGTTTTCGGCCTTCCCGGTTGCCCAGTGGCCGTAGTTGAAAACCGCTCCTCGCTTACAGTTGCGGGAACAGCCATGGACTCGGCAAGTGGAGGCTTGCGTCACCATGTTCCCTTTTAATCCTGCGAAGGAACCATCGAGGCGCCCAGTTTATGTTCTGATCCTGATTAGTCAAGGGCGGCTCTGTTGCGATTGTGCAAGCGGGCAAAACCGGGGCGAGAAGCTAGACTGAACCATAAACCGCCTGGGTATTGCGAGGATTCATCATGGGTAAACCGACCAAAGAAGAACTGACTGTCGCGCTGGCGGAAGCCGGCCGCATGCGCGAGCAGGGCGAGGACGAGTTCCATATCGCCAAGTGCCTGTTAAATCACAATTATCGGCTGAAGCAGTACGAGGATTTATACCAGATGGTGGAGCACTACATCCGCTCCGGCCAAAGCGATATCGAGCATGGCAAACTGATGCGCGCGCTGGAAAAAATCCGCAATGAGGATGAGCATCCGGGATCGGGCCGGTCCTGACGCTCAGGGTGCCTCGGCCAGCACAATCGCCCGCACCGGCGCGGGATACCCCTCAATAGTCTTGCCGCTGTCCTGCGGATCGAGAAAATCCGGCAGCGACTGGAATGTCATCCAGCCGGTCGGGCGCTGTTCCTGCGTGGTGGTGGGCGTGACATCCACGCAACGAATATTCCTGAAGCGCATTTTCTTCAGCCACGCCAGCAGCGTGGGCACCGACGGCAGAAACCATACGTTGCCCATCCGCCCGTAACGCCCTTCCGGCACCAGCGCATGGCCTTCCGGTCCGTCCACAATCAGCGTTTCCAGCACCAGCTCGCCACCGGGCCGCAGCAGTTCACGCAATTCCAGCAGATGATCCAGCGGCGAGCGGCGGTGATACAGCACTCCCATGGAAAACACCGTGTCGAATGCGCGCATGCCCGGCGGCAGATGTTCAATGCCCAGCGGCAGGTGGAATACCGGATGCTGTCCGGCGAAATGTTCGATGGCGCGAAACTGCTGTGTGAACAGCAGCGATGGATCGATGCCGATGGTGAGCGCCGCGCCCTCCCCCAGCATGCGCCACAGGTGATAGCCACTGCCGCAGCCAATATCCAGCACCGTGCGATTTTTTAGCGGCTGGATATGCGGCTGCACGCGCTGCCACTTCCAGTCGGAACGCCACTCGGTATCAATCTGGATGCCACAGATGTTGAACGGCCCCTTGCGCCAGGGATGCAGTCCACGCAGCGCGGCTTCGATTGTTTGCCGGGTGCTGTCGTCGCAATCCTGTTGCTGGCCTAGCGTTACGGTATCCGTGGTGAAACTGCGCTGCGTGACCGGCACCGCCGGCAAATCCCGCACACACTGCTGCCAGCGCGCATAATCACCGTGATTATCCGGCAGGAATTGCTGCTGCAGTGCGCGCGCGAAAGCATCCCGCCACGGCGCCAGAGGCGTGCCGTGCAGGTGGGCAAGAAAACGGGAATAATCGTCGACGAGAGCAACCAGAGAGTCGTGCATCGCAGTCACTTCACCGCCACAAACGAAGCGAAACTGAAGCACTGGAACCAGCAGTGCACCTGTGAAAATTCATTCTGCAACAAGCGCTGACGATGCTGCTCGGCGGTTTCCGGTATCAGCACATTCTCGATCGCCTGGCGCTTCTGGCTGATTTCCAGATCGCTGTAACCGTTGAGACGTTTGAACTCGTGATGCAGCTCGGTGAGCAGATGCTGCTTGTCCGCAGCGGCGAAACAGATTTTTTCCGACAGCACCAGCGCACCACCGGGATTCAGTCCGCGCGCAATTTTTCCAATCATGGCGTCGCGCTGTTCCGGCGGCAGGAATTGCAGGGTGAAATTCAGCGCCACCAGCGAAGCATTTTCCAGCGGCGTGTCCTGGATGTCCTCGCAGCGCAACTCTACTTGTGACGGCGAAAGGTCCGCGGCGATATTGTGCTGGCAGCGCTCGATCATGGCAGCGGCATTGTCCACACCGATGATCATCACATCCGGCACGCGAATGTGGCGGCGCAGCGCCAGCGTGGCGGCACCCTGCGAACAGCCCAGATCGTACACGCGGGAATGGGGTGTGACGTAATGACTGGCGAACACGCCGAGCATGGCGATCACGGTGTCATAACCCGGCACCGAGCGGCGGATCATGTCGGGAAATACCCGCGCCACCTGTTCGTCAAAGGCGAAATCCACCAGATGCGGCCGGGGCTGTGCAAACAGGTTGTCGCGCGACGGCGCTGCGGAGGCGGTCGCGGGCGGGAGTGTTCCGGGAATGGCGGTGTGATCGCGGGAATCGGTCATGGCGGTTGGCGGCGCAAAAAAGTCGGGGGCATTCTATGCCCCCGCTGTCATGCTGCCAAGCGCGGCGCCACGCTTCGTTGCGGGCCCGGAATAAATCCGTTGCCGCACAAGCGCTTGCGCTTCGGCTTAACGTTCGGCGCTGAAGACCAGATTGTCGAAATAATTGGCCAGATGCAGCAGCTGGTCGGTATCCAGATCCTTGAAGACCTTGTTCACCACCCCATGGCCGGCGGCACGACTGGTAGCGATCGCGCCATCGGCCACTTTCTTGATGATGAAATTCATCTTCATCAGATTGATGGCGCGCTTCATGAAACCGTCCAGCATGGTGTCCACCACCAGGATCATCACGTCGTGCAGCTCCGGCCGGATCTGCTCGCCATTGCCGGCCCGCACGTCGGCGATCAGGCGCTGGATGCGATCATAGGTCTGCTTGTCGATCTCACAGCCAGTGGACGCCTTGCCGGTGCTGGCCGTTTCGGGGCGGACATAAATGTCATCCACGTAATCCGCCAGCGGACGCAGTTCATCGTTGCTGCGCTTTTTCAGCAGGGTTCCCACCAGCATCTTGCCGGTCTTGTCGAGAATGTCCGCAGTGGAATGCACGATGCGAGTGGCCATGGGACTCAGGCCGATCGCATCCACGGTGCCCACCAGAAACGAATGCAGCAGCTCGGGAATGAACAGGTCCATGGATCGCTCCATGTGCGGAACCTGGCTTTCCTTGACGTTGCGGGCGAAATTATCCAGCAGGGTAATGGCGGACTGTTCCAGCTCGGGCGAGGAGACAAAGCCCAGAAAATACTTCGTTGGCATGTTCAACTCCGTTTGGTCTTTTTAATTGTCGACACGGGTTGCCCCGTGTCTGAATCAGGCGTCGGTGAAAACAGAACAAGGAAAAAATGGAGCGCTTACACGCCCCACTGGAAAAACTCGTGCTTCTCGCTCAGGTAGGAACGCGACAGCACCATCTTGTGAATTTCGGATGCGCCGTCCACCAGACGGGCCTGACGGGCGTAGCGGTAGATCCATTCCAGCAGCGTGTCTTTGGAATAGCCACGGGCGCCGCACAGCTGGATCGCGGTGTCAGCCGCCTTGTGCAGGGTGTCCGCCACATGGATTTTCGCCATGGAAATTTCCTTGCGTGCATAGTCGCCCTGATCCAGCTTCCACGCCGCGTGCATGGTGAGCAGACGGCCCACATGAATTTCCTTCGCCACTTCGCCCATCATCCACTGCACGCCTTCGTGATGCGACAGGCTGGTGCCGAAGCTCATGCGGTTTTCCACGTAGTGCGCAGCGATTTCCATGCAGCGTTTGGACAGACCGAGCCAGCGCATGCAGTGCGTCAGGCGCGCAGTGCCCAGGCGGATCTGCGTTACTTTCAGGCCGTCGCCCACATTCAGCAGACGGTTTTCATCGGGAATTTCCAGGCCGTTGAATTGCAGTTCACAGTGACCGCCGTGTTCTTCCGGCCCCATGATGCCGATGCGACGCACGATCTCCCAGCCCGGCTGATCCTTGTCGAACAGGAACGCGGTGAGGCCCTTGCGCTCGTCGTCGGAAGTGCGCGCGATCAGAATGAATGTCTGCGCGCCTTCAGCGCCGGTGATGAACCACTTGCGGCCGGTGATGATCCACTTGTCGCCTTTCTTTTCGGCTTTGGTGTAAGTGAGATTCGGATCGGAACCGCAGCCGCCGTCGGGCTCGGTCATGGCAAAAGCAGAGCGCACTTTGCCGTCGATGA
>CAZBII010000152.1:0-11330 GCA_964491665.1 uncultured Moraxellaceae bacterium | reverse complement strand
GGTGCCGAACAGGATGTCGGACTCGCCACTGTAACGTTGCAGCAGCGCCGCCCACACGCCCTGCATGATGTGGTTCAGCGTCAAGCGGTGCTGCTTGGCTAGCAGTTGCAGACCGTCCAGCAGATTGCCGGCAATGCTGATTTCCATCTCACGGTAACGGGCTGCCGCATCGCCGGACTTCGCGCGATGCGCCGCCAGTGCAGCGGAATTTTTTACCGGAATCGGTGTGGCGGCAGTGAAGCCCTGCAGATATTTTTTCCAGAACGCCTGCGCCTTGCTGCGATCCTGCGCCTGCATCCAGCCGATGAAATCCTGATAGCGCGGCGCCGGCGGCAACTCCGGTTCGCGGCCATGCGCCAGCGCTTCATACGCCGTGAACAGCTCGCCGAACACCACCGGCATCGACCAGCCATCCAGCAGGATGTGGTGGAAACTCCACAGCAGACGATGCTCATCGCCCGGCATGGCGATCCAGCTCAGGCGCAACACGCCCGGCTTGCGGAAATTGAAGCCGAGGTTGCGGTCGTCGATCAGGTAGCGCTGGAATTTTTCCTGCGCCTGCTGCGCGTCGAACTTGCGCCAGTCATAACGCTGCACGTCCAGCTCGATTTTTTCCATCACGATCTGCAGCGGCTGTGGCACGCCTTCCCAGATGAAACCGGTGCGCAAAATCGAATGCCGCTCCACCACATGACGCCAGGCATCGAACAGCGCAGCTTCGTTCACCGCGCCGGTGATCGGCACGATCAGCTGGTCGAAGTAAACCCACGAACCGGGCTCATACAGACTGTGGAACAGCATGCCTTCCTGCACCGGCGACAGCGGATACACCGCTTCCACACCGGAGTGCGGCAGCACGGAATCCAGCAGCTGCTGGTCCAGTTGCGCCAGCGGGAAATCCGACGGCGTGTAAGCCGCGTTGGACAGGTCGCGGCAGTGTTCGATGATGCCGTTCAGTTCCTGCACCAGCGCGCCCGCCAGCTTTTCGATGGTGGCGGACTGATGAATCGCATGGCTGTAACGGAACGCCAGAATCAGTTCGCCGTTCTGCACGCGGCCGCTGATATCCAGCAGATACTTGCGCTGGCCGGCCGGCGCCAGTTCATCGCCGGTGGTTTCACTGGCCTGCTGCAGCAGTGCATTTTCGTCCAGCACCTGATCCAGCTGGCCCAGATAGTTAAAACTGATCTGGCTCTGCGTCAGCGAATTCAGCAGCTGCCGGCGCTCCGGCTGTTCACTCAGATAACGCAGCACGCCGAAGGTCATGCCCTTGCGCGGAATCGCCCGCAGCTGTTCCTTCACCGTGCGGATATGCGCGCCCAGATCCGCCTGCGCATCCAGATGCAGCACCACGGGATAGATGGACGTGAACCAGCCCACGGTGCGCGACACGTCGATCGCGTCCGCCACATGTTCGCGGCCATGGCCTTCCAGATCGAACGCCACGGTGTCGGCGCCAGTCCAGCCGGACACACTGCGCGCCAGCGCCGTCAGCAGCAGATCGTTGATCTCGGTGCGATAGCAGCGGCTGGTTTCGGTCAGCAGTTTTTTGGTGGTGGCGGCATCCAGACGGCGTTCCACCGTCTTCACGCTCGACACCTGGTTCTTGCCCTGGGCATCCTGCGGCAGCCGCACCGGTTTGTGCTGCAGCTGGCTGCGCCAGAATTCGAAATCCGCATCCAGCGCGGGACTGTTGGCCAGCGTAATCAACGCCTCGCCCCACTGGCGGAACGAGGTGGTCTTGCTGCCCAGATCGACGCGCTCGCCTTTCAGGATCAGTTGCAGTGCTGTCTGCACATCTTCCAGCAGCACGCGCCACGAGAACACGTCCACCACCAGATGGTGAATCACCACCAGCAGACGCGCCGGCTGATCACGACCCATGTCGAAATAGAGCACGCGGATCAGCGGACCTTTCGCCATGCTCAGTTCCGCCTGCACCTGTCCGGCCAGCTGCGTGATCTGTTCACCGCGCAATGCACCCGGCAGACCACTCAGGTTCACCACTTCAAACACTTCACCCAGCAGGGTTTCGGAATGCTCGGACGGACGGAACGTCTGCAGCCAGCGCCCGCTTTCCAGACGCGAATAACGCAGGCGCAGCGCATCGTGCTGCCACAGCACTGCTTCCCACGCCGCGCGCAAATGCTCGGCCGTCACGCTGCGATCCACTTTCAGCATCAGCGACTGGTTGAAGTGGTGGGCGTCCGCCACATCCTGCTCGAAGAACCACTGCTGCACCGGCGTCAGCGGCGCCTCGCCTTCGGCCAGTCCCTGTTCCGCCAGAATGATGTCCTGCAGCTCCTTCGCGGCTTCCGCCAGTTCGGCAATGCTCTGGTGATCGAAAATCTGCTTCGCCGTCAGATGCAGGCCGGCACGCTTGGCGCGGCTGATGATCTGGATGCTGAGAATGGAATCGCCGCCCAGTTCGAAGAAGTTGTCGTGGATGCCCACGGTGTCGGCTTTCAGCACCTGTTCCCAGATGCCGACCAGCACTTTCTCCTTCTCGGTGCGCGGCGGCACATAACGGTAGCCGGAACCCATATCCAGTTCCGGTTCCGGCAGCGCGCGCTTGTTGATCTTGCCGTTCTGCGTGAGCGGAAATTCCTTCAGCACCATGAACGCGGACGGCATCATGTGCTTCGGCAACACCTTCGCCGCCTCGCGACGGATCATGGCGGCGTCTTCATTGCCACGCACGCGCACATAGGCCACCAGACGCTTCTGCTGGCCGGTGTCCTTCTTCACCACCACCACGGCTTCGGCCACTGCATCCAGCCGCGTCAAACTGGTTTCCACTTCGCCCAGCTCGATACGGAAGCCGCGGATTTTCACCTGATCATCGGCACGACCCAGAATTTCGATCTGGCCATCCTCGGTGTAGCGCGCCAGATCGCCGGTCTTGTACAGACGGTCCTTCGGATTGCTGGAGAACGGATTGGCCACGAACGCTGCGGCAGTTTTTTCTTCGTCGTTGAGGTAGCAATCCGCAAGACCATCGCCACCCACATAAATCTCGCCGATCACACCCACCGGCACCGGCTGCAGATGATGATCCAGAATGTACGACGTGGAACCGGACAGGCTGCGTCCGATCGGCACAGTGGTAGCCCAGTCGCTCACATGCTCGATCTCGTACCAGGTGGAGAACGTGGTGTTCTCCGACGGACCATACACATGCAGCAGATGTTTCGGCTTGTAGCTCTTGAGAATCTTGCGCACCTGATTCGGATCGCAGGCCTCGCCACCGAACATCAGGTATTTCAGACGCGGGAAAATTTCCGGCTGCGTCATGGCAAACATGTTGAACAGCGCAGTGGTAATGAACACCACATTGGCGCGGGTGCGCTTGAGTTCTTCATAGAACGCATCCGGCGTCAGCACCTGTTCCTTGTTGAACAGCACCATCGCAATGCCGTTCAGCAGCGGCGCCCACATTTCAAAGGTGGAGGCATCGAACGACACGTTCGACAGATGCGCCACGCGATCATCTTCATCCAGCTGGAAGTAGTTGGCATCCAGCACCAGACGATTCACCGCCAGCTGGTTCACCAGCACGCCCTTGGGCTTGCCGGTGGAGCCAGACGTGTAAACCACATAGGCATGACGCAGCGGATTGTCCCACATTGCAACACGCACGTTGTCCGCCGCCTTCGCCGCAATCAGATCGGCATCGCGATCCAGCAGGATCAGTTTTGCGTCGGTGCCGGTTGCCGCCATGATCGGCTGGATGCGTTCCAGATGCGCGCTGGTGGCAATCATCACCGGCGCTTTCGTGTCCTGCAGCATGAAGGTGATGCGCTCGGCCGGATATTCCGGGTCCACCGGCACATAGGCGCCACCGGCTTTCAGGATCGCCAGCACGCTCACGATCATGTTGACGGAACGGTCCAGCGCCACAGTGACAAAATCCTGGTCCTTCACGCCGGCATCCACCAGCACGCGGGCCAGACGGTTGGCGCGACGGTTCAGTTCATCAAAGCTGATTTCGTCGTCGCCCGCCACCACGGCAATGCGTTCGGGATGGGCTTTCACCTGCCGCTCGAAAATCTGGTGCAGACACAGGTTGCGCGGATAGTTGGCCGGCGCCGGATTCCATTCATGCAGGATCTGGCTACGTTCGCGCTCGCCCAGAATCGGCAGACGCCACAGCGGCACATCCGGCTGCGACAGCACGCCGTGAATCACGCGCTGCAGATGCTGCAATGTGCGATTGATGGCAACCGCGTCAAACAGCGTCGCATCGTACGACAGCTTGATCAGCAGTTTCGCCGCCGGCTCCACAATCAGGGTGATCGGGAAATTGGTGTGTTCAATGGTGGTGATGTGGCCGATGTCCAGCAGTTCGTCGGCACTGTGCACCGCTTCGCCCACCGGATAGTTTTCGAAAACCAGAATGCTGTCGAACAGCGACTGGTCGCCGGGCACGTCGGAATGGCGGTGAATATCCACCAGCGGCGTGAATTCAAAACGACGCAGATCGAGCTGGTCTTCCTGCATGCGGCGCAGCAGCGGCGCAATGGTGGTTTCATCGTCGATGGTCAGGCGCAGTGGCAGCGTGTTGATGAACAGGCCCACAATGTTTTCCACATTCGGCAGTTCTGCCGGACGGCCCGACACCGTGGTACCGAACACCACATCCTTCTCGCCGCTGTAACGGGCCAGCAAAACACCCCACGCCGCCTGGATCACCGTGTTGAGCGTCACATGCTGTTCACGCGCAAAATTCTGCAGGCGCGTGGTCAGCGTTTCATCCAGCACCAGATGGGATTCGTCAAAGACCTTCTCGTGATTGTTGGTGCGCGGCTTCTTGTTCGGCAGCGGCGTCGCCGCCTCGAACCCGGCCAGATAGAGTTTCCAGAATTGCAGCGCATCGCCCTTGTCGGATTTTTCCAGATAGGCAATGAAATCCTCGTAGGAACCGGGCTGGTGGAATTGCGGCTCAACGCCCTTGGCCAGCGCGCCATACGTCTGGAACACCTCGCCCATCACCAGCGGCAGCGACCAGCCATCCAGCACGATATGGTGGAAACTCCAGATCAGGCGCGAACGATGCCCCGGCAGATCCAGCCACGCCAGCCGCATCAGGCCGGGCTTGTCGAAATCAAAACCGCGCTGGCGATCCTTCTCCAGCCACACGTTCAGGCGATGCTGTTCCTGCGCCGGATCGATGTTGCGCCAGTCGAATTCGTTCACTTCCATTTCGATGCGGTTGTAGACGATCTGCAGCGGCCGATCCAGATCCTGCCACACGAACGCACTGCGTAGCGCGGGATGGCGATTCACCACCTGATGCCACGCGGTTTTCAGCAGATCACGGTCGACACTGCCGATCACTTCCACGCTCAATTGCTCGAAATAAACGCCGGCATCGTTGTCGAACAGGCTGTGGAACAGCATGCCTTCCTGCATCGGCGACAGCGGATACACCGACATGATGCCGCGCTGCTTGCCCACCAGCCGGTCGATCTGCGGCTGGTCCAGTTTCGCCAGCGGGAAATCCGACGGCGTATAACCAAACACATCCTGCTGTGTGCAGTGCTGGATAATCTGTTCCAGCGCGCGCAGGTAATTCGCCGCCAGCCGCTCGATGGTGTGCGGGTTGAACACGCGATCGCTGTAGATCCAGTCCACCTGGAGCTTGCCGTCCACGATGTGACTGTTGATGCTCAGGCGATGGGGATCGTGACTTTCCAGACTGTGTTCCAGGCCACGCTCTTCCGCCGCCACGGTGAACCAGGGATTGTTGTCGATGATGGAATCGAACTGCCCCAGATAGTTGAACACCAGATCCGCTTTCGGCGCCTGTTGCAACAGTGCGCGCTGTTCCTCGTTGCCCAGATAGCGCAGCGCGCCAAAACCGAACCCGCGACTGGGAATCTGCCGCAGCTGTTCCTTGATGGATTTCAGGTTGTCCTGCAGCGACTGGCCGTTTTCATAACGCAGACGCACCGGATACACGGAAGTAAACCAGCCCACGGTGCGGCTCAGGTCGATCTTGTCGCTGAACATCTCGCGGCCGTGGCCTTCCAGATCCAGCAGCGTTTCCACGTTGCCGCTCCAGTCCGAGAAAGTACGCGCCAGCGCCGTCATCAGCACATCGTTGATTTCGGTGCGATAGGCACGATTCACGTCACGCAGCAGCGCAGAGGTCTGCTCTTCGCCCAGTTTCAGCGAATGAACCTGCGTGTCGGCCACGGTGAAGCTGCCTTCCGGATCATCCAGCGGCAGCACCGGCTTGTCGCCGCTCACGGTGCGTTCCCAGTGCGTCATTTCCGCATTCAGCGCGCCACTGGTCACATAGTCCGCCAGCGCGTTCACCCACTGCTGGTACGACGTGGTTTTCAGGCCCAGCGCCACGTCGTCATGCTGCACGATCTTATTCAGCGCCTGGGTGAAATCGTCCAGCAGGATGCGCCAGGACACGCCGTCCACCACCAAGTGATGAATCACCAGCAGCAGCTTGCGCTGGCCTTCCGGCAGCTTGAAATAACCGGCCGCCAGCAGCGGACCCTTGTGCAGGTTCAGGCTGGCCTGAATGTCGGTGCAGCGTGCGGTGATCACGCTGGCCAGACCGGCTTCCGGCGCATCGGTCAGGTCCACCGTGTGCATGGCGAAATGGCTGGCGCCATCGGCATTTTCAAAATGGAACTGGCGCACGGCATCGCCGTTATGTTCGAAGCGCAGACGAAGCGCATCGTGCTGCAGCACCACCGAAGCCAGCGCGCGGGCGATCTGCTGGTCGTTCAGTTTCGCGCTGGGGCGAATGTCCAGCAGCACCGACTGGTTCCAGTGGTGCTCGTTGGCAAAGGCATGATCGAAGAACCAGTGTTCAATGGGCGAAAGCTGCACGTCACCCACTACCAGACCCTGTTCCGCCAGAATCGGCGTTTCCACTTCACTGGCAACGTCCGCCAGTTCCTCGATGGTCTGGTTTTCAAAAATCTGTTTGGTGGTCAGATGCAGGCCACCCAGTTTGGCACGGCTGATGATCTGGATGCTGAGAATGGAATCGCCGCCCAGTTCGAAGAAGTTGTCGCGAATGCCGACTTCTTCCAGGTTGAGCACCTTGCACCAGATTTCCGCCAGGATTTTTTCTTTTTCAGTGCGCGGCGGAATCCGTTGCAGCGCGGATTCGTTGTCGGTTTCCGGTTTCGGCAACGCGCGGCGATCCAGCTTGCCGTTGGCAGTGACCGGAAGATTGTCCAGCGCCACAAACGCCGACGGCACCATGTAATCCGGCAGCGTCTGCTTCAGTTCCGCGCGCAGTTCAGTTGAAGTGGGATGCGCGCCCTCCACCGCCACGTAATAGGCCACCAGCCGCTTCACGCGCGGCACATCTTCCCGTGCAATCACCGCCACTTCGCGAATGGTATTGATGCGGCTGATCGCTTCCTCGATTTCACTCAGTTCAATACGGAAGCCGCGAATTTTCACCTGCTGGTCGATACGGCCCAGGTATTCGATATTGCCGTCCGGGTAGTAGCGCACCAGGTCGCCGGTCTTGTACAGACGGGTGTCGTCGCCGGAACGGAACGGATTGTCGACGAACACTTCCGCCGTCAGTTCCTCGCGGTTCAGATAACCGTTCGCCACACCATCGCCGGACGTGTACAGCTCGCCCGGCACACCCACCGGCACCGGTTTCATCTTGCGGTCGAGCACATACACGCGGGTGTTGGCAATCGGCTTGCCGATAGGCACGGTGTGGCGCACATCGTCCGCCGCGTGCATCGCATAGCAGCAGGTGAAAGTAGTGTTTTCGGTAGGGCCGTAACCGTTGATCAGGCTCATGCCCGGATTCAGGTCCAACACCTTGCGCACCAGTTTCGGCGACAGCACATCGCCGCCCGCCAGCAGCTGTTTCAGCGGCTTCAGTTGTTCAACATGATATTCGGCGAAGAAGTGAAACAGCGCGGCGGTCAGCCACGCCGCATTCACATCGCCCTGCAGCATGACGGCACCCAGTTCTTCCGGCGTCAATTGTCCCGGCTGCGCCACCACAATTTTGCCGCCATTCAGCAGCGGACCCCAGATTTCCAGCGTCGCCGCGTCAAACGAAATCGGTGCGTATTGCAGGAACGCCACCGACTCGTCCAGCTTCATGAAATTGGTGTTGCGCACCAGCCGCACGATATTGCGCTGCACCACCTCGATGCCTTTCGGCTTGCCAGTGGAACCGGAGGTGTACATCACATACGCCGGCGCCAGTGCGTCCACGCGCACACCCGGATCGGGGCACGGCGCCGCCTGGTGCCGCAGCAGGTTCAGGTCAATGATGTTGTCCGCCACCACCGGCAGATTGGCAGTCAGATGCGGATGCGCGATCACGATGGTGGCCGCGCTGTCATCCAGCATGTAATGCAGACGGTCCTGCGGATAGGCCGGGTCCAGCGGCACATAGGAAGCGCCGGCTTTCAGGATGCCCAGAATCGCGGCGATGGTTTCCAGGCTGCGCTCGGCACACAGGCCCACGCGCTGGCCGGGCCGCACGCCCTTTTCGATCAGCCACAGCGCCACATGATTGGCCTGGCGGTCCAGATCGCGATAGGTCAGCTGCTCGCTGCCCAGCTGCACCGCCACGCGCTCGGCGAATTTTTCCACCTGCTGCGCAAACACCGCAATCACGCTGGCGTCGCGTTCGTAATCGGTGCGCGTATTGTTCCAGTCCACCAGAATCTGCTGGCGTTCCTGCGCGGTCAGATAATCGAAATCGTCAATACCGCCGGCCGGATTGTTCACCACCGCTTTCAGCACATTCTGGAAGTGGGTAATCATGCGCTGGATGGTGGATGTCTCGAACAGATCGGTGCGGAATTCCCAGTCGCCCAGCAGGCAACCCTTTTCTTCCCGCATGTTGATGGTGATGTCGAACTTCGAGGTTTCGGATTCTTCCGGCAGCAGTTCGATATTCAGGCCCGGCAGCGACAGCGCGCTGGTGGACGTGGCGTTCTGCAGCACGAACATCACCTGGAACAGCGGCGTGTGGCTCATTTCCCGCGCCACACCCAGTTCATCCACCAGACGCTCGAACGGAATGTCCTGATGATCGTAGGCGCCGGTCAGATTCTGCTGCATCTGTTTCAGCAGCGAGGTAAATGTGGGATTGCCGGACAGGTCGCTACGAATCGCCAGTGTATTCACGAAGCAGCCGATCAGATGCTCCAGCTCCGGACGCACCCGTCCCGCAATCGGCGTGCCCACGCACACATCGTCCTGTCCGCTGTACCGGTGCAGCAGCACCTGCAGCGCGGCAAACAGGGTCATGAACAGGGTCACGCCCTGCTTCTTCGCCACTTCATTCAGCGCGCGCGAGGTTTCCACATCCAGACGGAAATGCAGGTTCGCGCCCTGATAGGTGTGCATCGGCGGACGCGGAAAATCGGTAGGCAATTCCAGCACCGGCACGCCATCGAGCCGGGTTTTCCAGTAACTCAGCTGGCGCTCCAGCCGCTCGCCCGCCAGCCACTCGCGCTGCCACAGGGAATAATCGGCGTACTGGATTTTCAGATCGGACAGCGGCGTCGGCCGGTCCTGGGTGAAGGCATCGTACAGCAGCGCCATCTCGCGGATGAACACGCCCATCGACCAGCCATCGGCGATGATGTGGTGCATGGACACGATCATCACGTGCTCCATGCTGCTCAGGCGGATCAGGCGCGTGCGCAGCAGCGGACCATTGATCAGGTCGAACGAGGTGTGGGCATCACCCTTGAAACGGGTGCGGATGACTTCTTCCTGCTCCTCGCGGGTCAGCGGCTCCAGACTGATGGTGGCCAGTTCCCAGCGCTGGTGCTCGTTGATCACCTGGCGGCCCTGGCCGTCCTCGGTAATGAAGGTGGTGCGCAGCACTTCGTGGCGGCGCACGATCTCGTCGAAGCTCATGCGCAGGGCTTCCACGTCTAGGCTGCCTTTCAGGCGCAACGCGGCGGAGATGTTGTAGCTGGCACTGCCGGACTGAAGCTGGTCGATGAACCACAGCCGCTGCTGCGCATAGGACATGGGCAGGCGATTGTTGTCGCGGGGGTAAACCTGAATGGCATCCTTGCGTGGCTCCGCTCCCTGATTCTTTTTCTTCTGGAGCTGTTTCAGTAACGCCTCACGCTGTTCCGGTGAAAGGCTCGCCAAGCGGTTCAATAACTTCTTGTCAGTCATTAAGAGCAGTGCCCGTATCTGATTTATTAGTATTTTAGTGCTGTATAAACAACTACAGGCGGATCATTGCTGTCCGCCTTTGGTTTTGCAAGCTGAAAGGGGCGGCAACCTGTCCGCCCCGCTACCCCAGGATTACAGATTTTTCAGATCGTCTTCCGACAGTCCCTCGATTTCCGCCAGCAGCTCGGCCATTTCCGCATCGTCGGCGCCCGCCAGCTCCGCCTGCAACAGGTGCAGGGCGATGTTTTCGATGGTGGGCTCCTCGAACAGGGCGCTCAGGGCCAGCTCCACACTGAACCGCTCCCGCACGCGGGACACCACCTGGGTCGCCAGCAGCGAATGGCCGCCGATGTCGAAGAAGTTGTCGCGCACGCCGACCTTTTCCAGATTCAGCACTTCCTGCCAGATCTCCGCCAGACCCTGCTCGGTATCGTTGCGCGGCGCCACGTACTCGTTCTTCGGCACCGCCGCATCGTCCGGCGCCGGCAGGTTGCGCTTGTCGATCTTGCCGTTGACGGTGAGCGGGAACGCCGCCAGCACCACGTAGGCACTGGGCACCATGTATTCCGGCAGCTGCTTGCGGATCTGGGCCTTCAGGTCCGCCAGATCCAGCGTCTCGGCATCCGCTGCCACATAGGCCACCAGACGCTTGTCGCCCGGCACATCTTCCCGCGCCAGCACCACCGATTCACGCACGCCGGAATACTGGCTGATGGTGGATTCGATCTCGCCCAGCTCGATCCGGTAACCGCGGATCTTCACCTGATGGTCGATGCGGCCCATGTATTCCACCACGCCGTTGGGCAGGTAGCGGCCGATGTCGCCGGTCTTGTACAGACGCTTGTACAGACCCTTGTCACGCTCGACACCAAAGCCAAACGGACTGGGAATGAAGCGCTCGTTGGTCAGGTCGGAACGGTTCAGGTAGCCGTGCGCCAGACCCTGCCCACCCACATGCAGTTCGCCCGGCACGCCGATCGGCACCGGATTCAGGTGCTGGTCGAGAATGTACAGGTCCAGATCCGGAATCGGCCGGCCGATCAGCGACTGACGACGATCCAGATCGTCTTCCAGGATGCGGTGATAGGTCACATGCACCGTGGTTTCGGTAATGCCGTACATGTTGATCAGCTGCGGCTGTTCCAGACCGTGATGCGCGCTCCACTTCTGCAGCG
>CAZBII010000151.1:0-11351 GCA_964491665.1 uncultured Moraxellaceae bacterium | reverse complement strand
CTTGCCGATACCTTTCAGCGACGCTTCATACGCGATCAAACCATGCGCCAGACCCACGCCCAGATTGCGCAGCACGGTGGAATCGGTGAGGTCACGCTGCCAGCGGGAGATCGGCAGCTTGCTCGCCAGATGGTGCAGGATGGCGTTGGCGATGCCCAGGTTGCCTTCGGAATTTTCGAAGTCGATCGGATTCACCTTGTGCGGCATGGTGGACGAACCGATTTCTCCGGCGACGGTTCTCTGCTTGAAATAGCCCAGGGAAATGTAGCCCCACACATCGCGGTCGAAGTCGATCAGGATGGTGTTGAAGCGGGCGATCGCATCGTACAGCTCGGCGATGTAGTCGTGCGGCTCGATCTGGGTGGTGTACGGGTTCCATTCCAGACCCAGGCTTTCCACAAACTGCCTGGCGTTGGTTTCCCAGTCGATATCGGGGTAGGCGCTCAGGTGCGCGTTGTAGTTGCCCACCGCGCCGTTGATCTTGCCCAGCAGCGGCACCTTTCTGATCTGGTCCAGCTGGCGGCGCAGGCGCGCGGCCACGTTCGCCATTTCCTTGCCCATGGTGGACGGCGACGCGGTCTGGCCGTGGGTGCGCGACAGCATCGGCATGTCGGCGTAACGGTGCGCCAGGCCGGCAATCGCATCCACCAGTTTCTGCAGCATGGGCACCAGCACTTCATCGCGACCGGCTTTCAGCATCAGACCGTGGGACAGGTTGTTGATGTCCTCCGACGTGCAGGCGAAGTGAATGAACTCGCTGACATAGTCCAGCTCGGTATTGCCGGCGGTTTTTTCCTTCAGGAAATATTCCACCGCTTTCACGTCGTGATTGGTGGTGCGCTCGATGTCCTTGATGCGCTGCGCATCTTCAACCGAGAAATCGTCCACGATGCTGTTCAGCAGCTGCTGGGTCTGGTGGGAAAAGGCGGGCACTTCGGGAATGCCGTCGTGGCGGGCCAGTTGCTGCAGCCAGCGCACTTCCACCAGCACGCGGAAACGGGTCAGGCCGAATTCACTGAAGATTCCGCGCAGGGATTGGGTCTTGCTGCCGTAGCGGCCGTCGACCGGGGAAATGGCGGTCAGTGCGTTGAGTTCCATGAAGGGCTCCTGTGGAAAGTGCAATCGGATAAATCGGAAATTGGGGTTCAATCGGTCAGGACAGTGCAGCCGTTCGCTGCAGGGCTTCCAGGGCCGCGATCAGCCGGCGCTTGCCGAAAGCGAACTGCAGGCGGCTGCCGCCCAGCTGGCGCCAGAGCAGGGCAGAGCGCACACCGGCCAGCAGAATGGCGCGGATTTTCGCTGCGTTCTCTTCCCGCTGCAGGTGACGCGGATCGCCATTCACCTGGATGCGGAATTTGAATTTGGCCAGCGTATCCAGATACAGGTCATTCAGTCGGGCGATCACGCTGGTATGGGTAATGGAATCGAAATGCTTGCGCTGGGTGCTCAATTGTTCCAGCCGCGAGCGCAGAATGCTGTTCACATCTGCATTGCGCCCCAGCAGCTTCTCCACATGCAGCATGCCAATGCTGTAACGGATCGCGTCGGCATAACGGGCGGTTTCCTTTTCCTTCATGATCATCAGCAGCGTGTCGATGCCGAACTTCACGCCGCGCACGCCGCCGTAGATTTCCTCCACGTTCTGCGGGTCCAGCACGAAAATGCTCTCGATCAGCGCGGTGTAGGCGTCGTTGCTGATTTCGCCGGTGCGCGCCAGCTGCTGGACCAGTGCCGCCGACTGGAACAGACCGGCCAGTGCCAGCGCTTTCTGTTGTTCGCGATCGATCAATTCACTGCTCCCTCAAGGATTCCACGCATGTTCGATCACGCCACCGCCCAGGCAGACATCATCGGCATAAAACACCACCGACTGCCCAGGCGTCACGGCGCGCTGGGGCTGGTCGAACACCACTTCATACTGATTGCCTTCCCGCGCGAACACCGTGCAGTCCTGATCCGGCTGGCGGTAGCGGGTCTTGGCCCGGCAGCGCATCGGCAGGGCCGGCTCACCCGTCACCCAGTTCACATCCGATGTGGACAGCCGCGACGTAAACAGCCACGGATGATCGGTGCCTTGGCCCACCCGCAGAATGTTGTTTTCCAGATCCTTGCCCAGCACATACCAGGGCGACTCGCCCTTGTGCGCCACGCCACCGATGCCGATGCCCTTGCGCTGGCCGATGGTGTAATACATCAGACCCTGGTGATCGCCGATCACTTCATCCTGATCCGTCACGATCTTGCCGGGACGCGCCGGCAGATACTGCTGCAGAAAATCCTTGAAGCGCCGCTCGCCGATGAAGCAGATGCCGGTGCTGTCCTTCTTGTCGTGATTGTCGAAACCCTGTTCCGCCGCGATGCGCCGTACCTCCGGCTTTTCAATATCGCCCAGCGGGAACAGTGTGCGTGCAATCTGGTGGCCGCTCACCGCATGCAGGAAATAACTCTGATCCTTGTTGGCATCCCGGCCTTTCAGCAGGGCGGCCGTCTGGCCTTCCCCCGATTGAAACGCGTCGCCGCGCCGGGCGTAGTGACCGGTGGCAATGAAATCCGCGCCCAGGGTAATGGCGTAATCCAGGAACGCCTTGAACTTGATTTCCTTGTTGCAGAGGATGTCGGGATTGGGCGTGCGACCGGCGCTGTATTCCGCCAGAAAGTGTTCGAACACGCGGTCCCAGTATTCGGCGGCAAAGTTGGCGGTGTGCAGGCGGATGCCCAGACGGTCCGCCACCTGCTGCGCATCGGCCAGATCCGCCCTGGCAGTGCAGTATTCCGTGCCGTCGTCCTCGTCCCAGTTCTTCATGAACAGGCCTTCCACTTCATAGCCCTGCTGCATGAGCAGCCATGCCGAAACCGAGGAATCAACCCCGCCGGACATGCCCACAATAACTTTGGCTGGCTTGCTCATGATGCGCTGGACTCAGGCGGACTGCGGGTGTTCATAGACCAGATCGAGCGGGAAAGACTTGCCCGCCAGATAGTCCTGCACGCACTTCTTCACCAGCGGACTGCGCCACTGGGACTGGCGCTGATCCAGCTCCTCCAGCGACAGCCAGACCGGGCCGATGATGTCGTGGTCCAGGGTCGCGCCCGGCACCTGCCGCACGGGTCTGGCACCATAGCAGAAGCGGTAATAGGTAATGTTCTGGGGATTGGTATAGGTATAGATGCCGATCAGGTGGGTGATCTCCACTTCCCAGCCGGTCTCTTCCAGGGTTTCGCGCAGGGCCGCCTGCAGGATGGGCTCGCGCTCGTCTACATGACCGGCGGGCTGGTTCAAAACCCGCTGGCCGTCGGCCATTTCGTCTACAAACAGGAACTTGCCGTCTTTCTCCACAATGGTGGCGACGGTGGCATGGGGAGTCCAGATCATCTTGGTCAATTCTGAGTTGCGCGCAGGAAAGAGGCGGCAATTCTACCCAAATTCGCACCGATTCCCAACCTGCGCGGACACTGCTTCACCGGCTGGCTTCCGGGTATGGCATCAGGCCTTCGTGCAGCAGGGTCTGGAAATAGTCTGCCAGCGGGATCAGCTTGGCGTGCGGCATGGTCTTGAAGACCTTGTGCAGCACCATGCTGGAGCCTTTCTTCACCGTGGTCATGCCCATGTCGGCAGCGGCCTTGGTAATCCTGCCCACTTCCACCTTGGCAATCGGCTTGGTGTAGAAATGCTGCATGGCTTCCTCGATCAGATCTTCCAGCGAGGTAATGATGTCATCGCGGTAACCGTCCACGCCGGAGTCGGTCTGCACCCGTTCGATCATCACCTGCGAACGCTCATACAGGTCGGCGGGGAGGGGAAAGCAGATGACATAGCGGGGCGATTCGTCGGGGGTGATGCAGATCATCTGGCTCATATCGCCGGCCATCTGCTGCAGGTCGGGCAGGGAGCGCTTGGCCAGCACCTTGTGGATCACCATGTCCACCGCCTTGAAAATGGCGGCGATGCCTGTGTCGGCTGCCTTGCGGACCAGCGGCGCCAGTTCGATCATATCCGCCGGGTGCCGGTAGTAGGCCTGCAACCCCACATGCACCAGCTCCACCAGATTGGCGGCGGCCTGCCGACCCAGCTCATCGGCGCGCCCGCCGGCCATGATCCGGTCCAGTGTTTCGGTCAGCCGGACATAAAGGGCTTCCTCCACCTCAAATCCGAAATAACGCACATCCGACATGACAACACCCCTCTGCATTTTGCTTTCCCTACCCATCTTTATGTATTGTGTGCCGATACCAGCCGGTCGAATATTACTGGATGAAACCCGGTCAGGAGAAGCACGACCAACGAGGTAATCAGGGTCGCAAGCCTGCCCGACAACATGCCCGACAACACCGGCGCAAACCCGACACACTGGTCGGAAACCGACACCCGCAACCGGGAGCCACATGACAGAACTGACCCACCTCGACTCCCAGGGTCGAGCCAGAATGGTGGACGTAACCGACAAGGCCGTGACCTTCCGGGAAGCCACCGCCGAAGCCCGCGTCACCCTGCAGCCAGAGACCCTCGCCATGATCACCCAGGGCCGCCACCAGAAAGGCGATGTTCTCGCCGTGGCCCGCATCGCCGGCATTCAGGCCGCCAAGAAAACCTCGGAACTCATCCCGCTCTGCCATCCGCTCATGCTCACATCCGTCAAGGTCGAACTGGAACCGGACACTTCCCGCAGCCAGATCCATATCCGCGCCACCTGCAAGCTTTCCGGCCAGACCGGTGTCGAAATGGAAGCGCTGACGGCCGCCAGTGTCGCCGCGCTCACGATCTACGACATGTGCAAGGCGGTGGACAAGGGCATGACGATTGAAGGGGTGCGCCTGCTGGAAAAGCTGGGGGGCAAAAGCGGACACTGGAAAGCTGAAGAGGTGGGCGCGCCATGATCACTGTACTGTTTTTCGCCCGCGTGCGTGACGAACTTGGCCTGGCCGAACTGACGGTTGAGTTGCCTGATCATGTACACAATTTGTCGCAATTTACCGAGTCCCTGATAGCAGCCAATCCCGCCTTCAAAAGTGTACTCTCGCAGCCCAGCATTCTGGTGGCGGTAAACCAGGAGATGGCATCTGCGACCACCACGGTTGAAGATGGCGATGAAATTGCATACTTCCCGCCGGTCACAGGGGGCTGAATGGCCATTCGCATCCTGATCCAGCACGACGATTTCGATCTGGCCGCTGAATACCAGCGCTTGCGCAGTGAGAACCCGCAGGCCGGCGCGATTGTGACGTTCACCGGACTGGTGCGCGATTTCAATGCAGCAGGCGATGTCGCCGGCATCGTTTTGGAGCATTACCCCGGCATGACGGAAAAAGCCCTGCAGCGGATTGCTGCGCAGACTATCGAACGCTGGGGTGTGTCCGGCGTCACGATCATTCATCGGATTGGTGAGTTGCCCAGCGCCGGGCAGATCGTATTGGCGGGTGTGGCGGCGTCCCATCGCAATGAAGCGTTCACCGCCGCGGAATTCATCATGGATTACCTGAAGACAGAGGCTCCCTTCTGGAAACGGGAGTGTCACAAGGATGGTGAAAACTGGGTGGATGCCAAGGCCACCGATCAGCGTGCGCGCGATCGCTGGTGAGGTGAAATAAAGCGTTTTTTTCCGGTTTTTTTCGGATTTTTCGTGGTGGCAGCAGTGGGTTTCAGTTGACGGCTGATGTTCTCCGGCACGTCGCTCCAGCAGCTTTCACCCGGAGCCAGTCCCTGCAATGACCAGGGGCCAATCGCAGCCCGGATCAGCCGCAGGGTCGGAAATCCAACCGCTGCCGTCATGCGGCGGACTTGGCGGTTGCGGCCTTCCGTGATAGTCAATTCCAGCCAGGAAGTTGGAATTTCCGCGCGAAACCGGATGGGAGGATTGCGGTCCCACAAACCGGCGGGTGGATCGATGCGACGGGCTTTGGCTGGGCGGGTTTTGCCGTCATTGAGCTCGACACCTATGCTTAACTGGCGCAGGGCGTGCTCCGAAATGATGCCATCCACCTGCGCCCAGTATGTCTTGGGCAGTTTGTGTTTGGGATCGGTCAGCAGATGCTGCAGAGTGCCGTTTCCCGTGAGCAGCAGCAGACCCTCGGAATCGTAATCGAGGCGCCCTGCGGGATAGATTTTGTCGTGCCGGATGTGACTCGCCAGCGTTTCCTTGCCTTCGTGGGGAGAAAACTGGCAGAGAACCTGAAAGGGCTTGTTGAACAGCAGGACCCTCAGGTCGCCGGCAGGCTGAGTGCGCATTATGTGATTGATTAGTGGTCAGTAATCGCGAAATTGATGAGGCGAATGCATACAAATCTCTGTATAATTCGCGTACCTAAACCGTAATTGTATGTAAATAGGGAGTAAAAAACGACATGGGGTACCAAAAGATTAGGGTCCCAGCAGATGGTGACAAAATCACCGTTAACGCTGACCTGTCCCTGAATGTCCCGAACCATCCCATCATCCCTTTCATCGAAGGAGACGGGATTGGCGTCGATATCACACCAGTGATGTTAAAAGTAACGAATGCCGCCGTTGCAAAAGCCTATGGCGCCAAGCGTTCCATCACCTGGATGGAGATCTACTGCGGGGAAAAATCCACAAAAGTATATGGGCCCGATGTCTGGCTGCCCGAAGAAACCCTCGAAGCCCTGCGCGAATACGTCATCGGCATCAAGGGTCCTCTGACTACTCCGGTGGGCGGTGGTATCCGCTCGTTGAACGTGGCGCTGCGTCAGGAACTGGATTTGTATGTATGTCAGCGCCCGGTGCGCTGGTTCCGTGGCGTGCCCAGCCCGGTACATTGCCCGGAAAAAACCAACATGGTTATTTTCCGTGAAAACTCCGAAGATATTTACGCTGGTATCGAGTGGAAGGCGGATAGCGAAGAAGCCAAGAAAGTGATTCGCTTCCTGCGCGAAGAAATGGGCGTGAAGAAAATCCGTTTCCCGGAAACCTGCGGCATCGGCATCAAGCCAGTATCGAAGGAAGGCACCCAGCGCCTGGTGCGCAAGGCCATCCAGTACACCATCGACAATGACTGCCCGTCGTTGACCCTGGTGCACAAGGGCAACATCATGAAATTCACCGAAGGTGCGTTCAAGGATTGGGGCTACGAGCTGGCCGTTGAGCGTTTCGGTGCAGAGCCGATTGATGGTGGTCCCTGGCATCAGTTCAAGAACCCGAAAACCGGTAAAACCATCGTCGTCAAGGATGTGATTGCAGACGCGTTCCTGCAGCAGATTCTGATGCGTCCGGATGAATACAGTGTCATTGCCACCCTCAACCTGAATGGTGACTACATTTCCGATGCTCTCGCGGCGGAAGTAGGGGGCATTGGTATTGCGCCTGGCGCCAATATTGGCGGCAGTGTTGCGGTATTTGAAGCGACCCACGGCACTGCGCCGAAATACGCAGGCCAGGACAAGGTCAATCCGGGGTCATTGGTGCTGTCGGCGGAAATGATGTTGCGGCATATGGGCTGGATAGAGGCTGCTGACCTGATCATCAAGGGTATGCAGGGTGCTATTGAAGCCAAGACTGTTACCTATGATTTCGAGCGTCTTATGCCGGATGCCAAACTGTTGCGTTGCTCTGAGTTCGGCGATGCAATCGTGAAGCACATGGACGACTGATCAGTTCACCGCAGAATGATAAAAAACGGCGCTGATGCGCCGTTTTTTATTGGCTTGAAACAGTAAAAGACCCTCTGACACATCAAAAACGAAACGATCAGCTGACCAAACAGCTGATTGCTGCGTCTTGGTGCAGATCAGGAATCAGACTGCTTCTGCGTGCAGCATGCTTTCAGAAGAAGCGCCTGCGGCAGCTGAGCCGTACGACTCTGATTGTGTACTTTCGCTGGCGGGGGATTTCTGATCAAGGCCGATCATGTTGATGTTGACAGCATGAAGACCTTTGGGAGCTTCCCGTACATCATAGGTAACTTGCTGTCCCGCTTTGAGGCTTCTGTATCCATCCATGCAAATGTAGGAGTAATGCACGAAGAGATCTTCACCTCCGGTATCTGGACGAATAAAGCCGTAACCCTTGGCGTTATTGAACCATTTCACTTTCCCGGTTGCCATAACTCAAGTCCTTCTGTTGTGGGACTACCTCATCGGAAGCGGGCAGTCGATTTGATTGTTATTATTTTTGTCCAGCAAAACAGTGAATTACGAAGAATTGTACTGCGCTGGGTTATTTTGTGTTAACTTTTGTTAAGCACAGCCTACAATCTTCGCGATTGTGGCGTATTAGTCAAGTGTTTTTAGGGTTGAACTGACCAACGTTGCCCCCATCTATGATGGTTATGAGCACTTAATCTTTTGTCTCTGGAATTTATGATTTCTGGTTATGAGTAAAGCCAAAGATCTTCTACTACCATTTATTTGTATGGAGAACATGGGAGGCGATTCATCGCATTCCGATCTTGAGGGCGGCGTTGCCGTTGAGGAGTCAAAGGCGGATGTGGCCCCTCCGCCCATGTATCAGATCGTGATGCTGGATGATGACTTTACCCCGATGGAATTTGTTGTGGACGTGCTCCAGATGTTTTTTGGTATGAATCGTGAAAAGGCTACACAGATCATGCTCACGGTTCACACCCAGGGACGTGCAAGTTGCGGTACTTTTACCCGGGATGTGGCGGAAACAAAAGCCGCGCAGGTGATCAAATACGCAAGGGAAAACCAGCATCCCTTGATGTGTGAAGTGGAAAAATTTCAATAGCACGATTGTCCTGACTGCAGGATTAAGGTGTAACGAAGATGTTAAGCAAAGATCTGGAAGTCACGTTAAATTTGGCGTTCAGAGATGCACGCACCAAGCGTCATGAATACATGACCGTTGAACATTTGCTGCTGGCATTGCTTGATAATGATGCCGCAGCCACTGTACTGAAAGCGTGCGGAACCAATCTTGACGAGCTGCGAGCTGATCTGTCGAATTTTGTGGATGAGACAACGCCACTCATTCCTTCCAGCGACGCAGACCGCGAAACCCAGCCAACATTGGGCTTTCAGCGCGTATTGCAGCGCGCAGTATTTCATGTGCAGTCGTCCGGCAAGAAGGAAGTGACGGGCGCCAATGTGCTGGTGGCCATTTTCAGCGAACAGGAAAGCCAGGCTGTCTATTTCCTGAAGAAGCAAAGCGTCGCGCGCATTGATGTGGTGAATTACATCGCGCACGGCATTTCAAAAGTGTCGGACGAATCCCACAACCTGGAAGATCACAGCCAGGAGGCCCAGGAAGAAGAGGGTGTATCCGAAGGCACTGGCAAGAGCCCGCTGGAATCCTATGCAACTAACCTCAATGAGCAGGCTGCAGTGGGGCGCATCGATCCCCTGGTCGGGCGTGATGATGAGGTTGAGCGTACCGTGCAGATTCTCTGCCGTCGGCGCAAGAACAATCCGCTGCTGGTTGGAGAGCCAGGTGTTGGCAAGACCGCAATTGCAGAAGGTCTGGCCAAAAAGATTATTGATAACGAAGTGCCGGATGCGATCGCCGATTGCGTGGTTTATTCACTGGATCTGGGTGCATTGCTGGCAGGTACCAAATATCGCGGTGATTTTGAAAAACGCTTCAAGGCGCTGTTGTCCGAGTTGAAGAAGAAAAAGCACGCGATTCTGTTTATTGACGAGATTCATACCATTATCGGTGCAGGCGCGGCGTCTGGCGGCGTGATGGATGCGTCCAACCTGCTCAAGCCCATGCTGGCGTCGGGCGACATCAAGTGCATTGGGTCAACCACTTTCCAGGAATACCGCGGTATTTTCGAGAAGGATCGTGCGCTGGCGCGTCGCTTCCAGAAAATCGATGTGGTCGAGCCATCGGTGGAAGACACTTATGAAATCCTGAAGGGTCTGAAATCGCGGTTTGAAGAGCACCACGACCTCAAGTATTCCAACAAGGCCTTGCGTGCGGCAGCTGAGCTGGCTGCGCGTTACATCAATGACCGCCATTTGCCGGACAAGGCAATTGATGTGATCGATGAAGTGGGTGCCTATCAGCGGCTGCAACCGCCGAGCAAGCGCAAGAAGGTGATTACCGTTGCGGATGTGGAAGCCACTGTCGCGAAGATCGCGCGCATTCCACCCAAAACAGTGTCTGCCAATGACAAGGAGATGCTGCGGAATCTGGAGCGCGACCTGAAGATGGTGGTGTTCGGACAGGATGAAGCGATTGATGCGCTGTCCACCGCGATCAAGATGGCGCGCGCCGGTCTGAATCATCCGGATCGTCCGATTGGTTCTTTCCTGTTTGCCGGCCCTACCGGAGTTGGCAAAACAGAAGTTACCAAGCAGTTGGCAAAAGTCATGGGAATGGAGCTGATCCGTATCGACATGTCGGAATATATGGAACGTCATACTGTTTCGCGTCTGATTGGTGCGCCCCCCGGTTATGTTGGTTTCGATCAGGGCGGTTTGCTGACAGAAGCCATCACCAAGTCGCCGCACTGTGTGCTGCTGCTGGATGAAATCGAGAAAGCGCATCCGGAAGTATTTAACCTGCTGCTGCAGGTGATGGACCACGGTACGCTGACCGACAATAACGGTCGCAAGGCCGATTTCCGCAACGTGATTCTGGTGATGACCACCAACGCGGGCGCCGAGTCGATGAGTCGTACGTCCATTGGCTTCACGATGCAGGATCACCGCACTGATGGTATGGAAGCGATCAAGAAGCTGTTCACTCCGGAATTCCGTAACCGGATCGACGCTGTCATCCAGTTCAAGAATCTGGATATGGAGATCATCAAGGGTGTGGTGGACAAGTTCCTCACCGAACTTCAGGCTCAGCTGGACGACAAGCGCGTCATGCTGGATGTGGACGACAGTGCCCGGAAATGGCTGGCGGAAAAGGGTTACGACAAGGATATGGGCGCGCGTCCGATGGGTCGCCTGATTCAGGAGCGGTTGAAGCGGCCGCTGGCAGAGAAGATCCTGTTTGGCGAATTGGCGGAAAATGGTGGAACCGTGCACATCAGCGAGGAGTCTGGCGAGCTGCAGTTTGAAGTAGAGCCCGCCTGATGGTGCCACGGGTGTGCATTGCGCATCCGTGTGTCATCCGAATGTTTGATGCATAAAAAAACGAGCCTTTGAGGCTCGTTTTTTTATGTCCGGAATCCGGTTCAGCGAACGCGATAGGTAATGCGTGCTTTCGAGAGATCGTATGGAGTCATTTCCACCTTGACCCGGTCACCAGTCAGGATGCGGATATAGTTTTTACGCATCTTGCCGGAAATGTGGGCAGTAACAACGTGGCCGTTTTCCAGCTCAACGCGAAACATGGTGTTGGGAAGGGTTTCAACAATCGTACCTTCCATCTCGATGGAATCTTCTTTCGACATCCAGCATTTTCCTCTGTGACCACTCGGGCGAAC
>CAZBII010000150.1:0-11405 GCA_964491665.1 uncultured Moraxellaceae bacterium | reverse complement strand
CGCACGGTTTTCAGGTCGCGGCCGTCGATACGTGGATTGTTCGCCAGCACGTTCTCACGCACGATGCGGTATTCCAGATCGCCAAATGCAGTTTTGACGACTGCTTCAGGATAGGCACCGGTGTTGTCCGGATTGCACAGGGCCGCAATCGCAGCAGCCTTGATTTCACCGATGCGGGTGTAACGGGCCTTTTTGTCACGGATCTGGTAAGCCTCGCTCACCTGGCCGGCATAGGCCGACAGCGCCTGCTTCAGTGCAGTGTTTTCCACCGGCGGCTGCCATGCCATGGCCGGCTTGGCGGCGACCGCAGCAAATTCCTTGATCGCATTGACCGCAACCTGCATTTCCATGTGGCCGAACAGCACAGCGCCCAGCATCTGGTCTTCGCTCAGTTCCTGCGCTTCGGATTCCACCATCAGCACAGCTTCATCAGTACCAGCTACCACCAGATCCAGCTGCGAGTTTTCCAGATCCTTGTAGGTGGGGTTCAGCAGATACATGCCGTCGCGGTAACCCACGCGCGCGCCCGCAATAGGACCCATGAACGGAATACCGGAAATGGCCAGCGCCGCAGAGGCACCGATCATGGCGGCGATATCCGGATCGGTCTTCTTGTTGGTGGACATGACAGTGGCAATCACCTGCACTTCATTGAAGAAACCTTCGGGGAAGAGCGGGCGGATCGGACGATCGATCAGGCGGGAGGTCAGGGTTTCCTTCTCGGAAGGACGGCCTTCACGCTTGTGGAAGCTGCCGGGAATGCGGCCGGCGGCGTAGTATTTTTCCTGATAGTTGACGGTCAGCGGGAAGAAATCCTTGCCCGGATCGGCGTCCTTCTTGGCCACTACGGTGACCAGCACGGTGCAGGCATCGGTGGACACCATGACGGCGGCCGTCGCCTGACGCGCGACCTTGCCGGTTTCCAGCACGAACTTTTCATTACCAAACTGAAATTCTTTTCTTGTGACGTTAAACATTTATTCACCTTCCATTTCGAAGCCCCGGCCAATTCTGCCGTGCCGCCACATGCAGCCGCGACAACCGGGACACTTTGTATGTTTCGTTGTTGGGTACATCCAGAAGCCGGGTCGCGCGGGCAACCGGGCTTTTAGATGCACCCTACCTTTTTTCCAACAACACAAAAAAACACGGCACCTGCTCCGGGGAACAAGTGCCGTGTTTCATGCCGATCCAGCTGACATCCCGCTGCACCCGGTAAAAAGTGCAGCGGACACACCGGCTGGAATCAGGCCTTGCCAATGGATCATTAACGACGCAGGCCGAGCTTGGCGATCAGGGCGGTGTAACGCGCCAGATCCTTGCGCTTCAGGTAGTCCAGCAGCTTGCGGCGCGAGTTAACCATGCGAATCAGGCCACGACGGGAATGGTGATCCTTTTCGTGGGCCTTGAAATGACCTTGCAGCTGGTTGATCTGGGCGGTCAGCAGTGCAATCTGCACTTCCGGCGAACCGGTGTCGCCCTGGGCGCGCTGGTATTCGGCAACGATCTTTGCTTTTTCTTGCACACTAATTGGCATTGTCTTGCTCCAATATGCATTTAAGGAAATCCGCAGCAACCACGCATATTTACAGTTGTTGCGGCTTGAGTACGCCCTTATTCAGGGCGATTTATCAGGCGTCGCGGGGCTACCTTCCCATCGTCCAGTATCTCGCCGACACCGATAAATTCCTGTTCCGGGCCAAGCAGTTTGACCCAGCCTTGCAACGGCGCCCCCGGAACCTGCACGGGATGGCCATTGCGCAAATAAAATGCTGTATTTTCCGACAGTTGCAGCGAAGGCCAGTGATCGGCACTGGTACCCAGCGGCAGCAGCAAGGCGTCCAGGGCCTGATGGCCGCCACTTTCCAGCGCGGTGACCAGCGTGTCGATGCTGACTGCCTGTTCCAGCTGGTAGGAGCCGGCCTGCGTGCGGCGCAATTCTACCACATGTGCCAGATTTCCCATTGCCTGGGCAATGTCTTCCACCAGATTGCGGATGTAGGTGCCCTTGCTGCAGCGGACGAACAGGCTGAAATGCTGCGCGTCACAGTCTAGCAGGTCCAGCTGGTGGATGGTGACCTTGCGGGCCTGACGCTCTACTTCAACGCCCTGGCGCGCCAGCTTGTACAACGGCTGCCCATTGTGCTTGAGGGCGGAATACATGGACGGCACCTGTTCGATCTCGCCCATGAACTGCGGCAGGGTGGCTGCCAGCTTTTCCCGGCTGACACCCTCGGTGGAACAGGTCTCGATGACTTCGCCGTCGGCATCGGCCGTATTGGTTTTCTCCCCCCACTTCGCCTTCACCACATAGGCCTTGTCGGCATCCAGAAGGAACTGGGAGAACTTGGTAGCCTCGCCGAAACACAGCGGCAGTACACCGGTGGCCAACGGGTCCAGACTGCCGGTGTGGCCGGCCTTGTCGGCGTTGTACATGCGTTTGACGCGCTGCAGGATTTCGTTGGACGTGCAGCCCTGCGGCTTGTCCAACACCAGAACGCCATCCAGCTGACGGCCACGCTTGCCACGACGTTTTGCCACTGCGCTATTCTCCGTCGGGACCGGGGCTGCCGCGTTCTACACGCTGGCTTTCGTCGTCGTAATGAATGCGCGCCTTGTCCTCAGCCACAGCCGCATTGATCAGGGCCGAAATGCGGGGACCTTCGACAATGGTTTCATCATAGTGGAAACGCAGGCGCGGCATGACCCGCAGCTTGATGCTTTTCGACAGCAGGGAACGCAGCAGACCACTGGCATTGTCCAGCACCGCCAGCGCTTCCTTTACCTTGTCCGGCTCGTTGATGGCCATGAAGGTGATGTAGACGTCGGCGTAGGCCAGGTCCTTGCTCACTTTCACACCGCTGACGGTGGGCAGACCGACGCGCGGGTCCTTGATCTCCCGATGCAGAAGGAGAGCAAGATCCCGCTGGATCTGGTCGGCGATCCGGTCGGTACGGTTGAAGCCACGGGCATGATGACGCAAGTGTGCTTACCTCAAATGGTCCGGGCGACTTTCTTGACGTCGAACACTTCGATCTTGTCGCCGGGCTTGACGTCGTTGTAGCTCTTCACCGCGATACCACACTCGATACCGGCATTGACTTCGTTGACGTCATCCTTGAAGCGACGCAGGGATTCCAGTTCGCCCTGGAACACCACCACGTTGTCGCGCAGAACCCGGATCGGCTTGTTGCGGTAAACCGTGCCTTCCATGACCTTGCAGCCAGCGACCGCGCCGAACTTGGACGAACGGAATACGTCGCGCACTTCCGCCACGCCAACGATTTCCTCGCGCAGCTCGGGCTCCAGCAGACCGGACATCGCCTTCTTCACATCTTCAATGATGTCGTAGATGACGCTGTAGTAGCGCAGGTCGATACCTTCTTCCTGGCACAGCTTGCGGGCAGAGGCATCGGCACGCACGTTGAAGCCGATGATGACCGCACGCGATGTCAGCGCCAGGTTGACGTCGGATTCGTTGATGCCGCCCACGCCGGAAGACACGATGATGACCTTGACCTCGGGAGTCGACAGATCCTGCAGGGCCACCTGCAAAGCTTCCAGCGAACCGCGCACGTCGGTTTTCAGCACGATGTTGACGGAAGCGGTATCGCCAGCGCCCATGGTTTCAAAAATGTTTTCCAGCTTGGTCGCCTGCTGGCGGGACAGCCGGTTGTGACGCAGTTTCTTCTGGCGGAAATCGGCCACTTCGCGCGCCTTGCGCTCATCGGGCACTACCAGGAATTCCTCACCGGCATCCGGCGCACCGGCCAGACCCAGAATCTCCACCGGAATGGACGGGCCTGCGGTTTCGATCGGACGACCGTTTTCATCCAGCATGGCGCGGACACGACCGTAATGCTCGCCCGCCAGCACCATGTCGCCACGGTTCAGGGTACCGGACTGCACCAGCAGACTGGCAACCACGCCGCGTCCCTTGTCGACGGACGATTCGATGACCACGCCTTTCGCCGGACCAGTTGCCACAGCTTTGAGTTCCAGCACTTCGGCCTGCAGCAGGATCGCATCCAGCAGCTGGTCGATGCCCTGGCCGGTCAGCGCGGACACATGCACGAACTGGGTGTCACCGCCCCACTCTTCGGAAATGACTTCCTTCTGGGACAGTTCGGAGCGGACGCGCTCGGGATCCGCGCCAGGCTTGTCGATCTTGTTCACCGCCACCACCAGCGGCACGTTGGCTGCGCGGGCGTGGTCGATCGCTTCGGCGGTCTGCGGCATCATGCCGTCATCGGCTGCAACCACCAGCACCACGATATCGGTACACTGGGCTCCACGCGCACGCATGGCAGTGAAGGCCGCGTGACCCGGAGTATCCAGGAAAGTGATCATGCCGTGGCCGGTATCCACGTGATAGGCGCCGATGTGCTGGGTGATGCCACCGGCTTCGCCGGCGGCCACGCGGGTTCGACGGATATAGTCGAGCAGCGATGTCTTACCATGGTCAACGTGACCCATGATGGTCACCACCGGCGCACGGGACTCGGCCTCGCCTTCCTGCTTGACGTCGCCCAGGGATTCGATCAGCGAATCCTCAACGGCATCAGCGCTCACCAGCTTGACCTTGTGCCCCATCTCCTCAACGATCAGCTGCGCGGTTTCGCGGTCAATGATCTGGTTGATGGTAGCCATGATGCCGAGGCCGAACAGCGCCTTGACGACCGCTGCGCCCTTGACGGACATCTGCTGGGCCAGATCGGAAACGGTAATGCTGTCACCCAGTAAAACTTCACGCACGATGGGACCTGTCGGGCTCTGGAACCCGTGTTTGTTGTGGCGGGGCGAGAACTGGCGCTCGGGCTGCTTTTCCTTTTCCTTGATCTTGCTTTTCTTGGAAGTCTTGCGGGCGCGCTTGGCCTGACGGGCCTCGCTGTCCAGACTGTCCTCGAAGGCGCGCTTGACGATGGCGTCCTTCTCTTCCTCGAGCAGCTCTTCCTTGAAATCCTCACCACGACCACCGCGATATTCCAGCTCCATCGCCATACGCCGGGCTTCTTCCAGCGTGCGCTTGGCTGCTTCTTCTTCCTTGCGCTTGCGCTGGGCTTCGCGAATACGGTGTTCTTCAGCCTTGCGGGCTTCCTCCGCCGCAATTTCTTCCGGCGAACGCTCGGGCAACTTGGGCGCTGCCGCTGCCTTCTTGGCGGCATCGGCGTCCGGCTTCCTGCCGGCTGCGCGCGCCTCCTCGGCTGCCGCCTTGCGGGCAGCGTCCTCAGCGGCCTTTTTCTCGGCGGCAATGCGGGCTTCCTCAGCCTTGCGCGCCGCTTCCAGCCGATCTTCCTCGGCCTTGCGTGCTGCTTCTTCCTCGGCCTGACGCGCCGCTTCTTCCATTTCCACTGCAGAACGCTTCACGTAAGTACGCTGCTTGCGCACTTCCACGCTGACGGTCTTGCTGCGTCCCTGGGAACCACTGACCTTCAGCTGGCTGACACTCTTGCGTTTCAGGGTAATTTTTTTCGGCTCGGAATCACTGTCACCGTGGGAGCGTTTCAGGTGCGCCAACAGTTGTTCTTTCTCGGTGTCCGATACAGGCTGCGCTGCATCTTCATGGGCCAGCCCCGCATCCTTCATCTGCTGCAACAAGGTTTCCACGGGAATACCCACTACGTCTGCAAGCTGTGCGACTGTAACCTCTGCCATATTCAGCGTCTCTCACTCCAGTTTCGCGTGCCTAATAGAATTTACCGGCTCATAACATCACTGGTTCTCGAACCAGGGGGCACGTGCAGTCATAATCAGTTTTGCGGCGCGCTCGGCATCAATGCCTTCGACATCGGTAATGTCATCGATGGCCTGCTCTGCCAGGTCATCCATGGTGACGATGCCTTTTTTCGCCAGCGCATAGGCAGTGGTTTTATCCATGCCTTCCATATTGAGCAGATCGTCGGCCGGAGCCTGATCACCTTCCAGCTTCTCTTCCGACACCAGCGCGCGGGTCAGCAACGCATCCTTGGCACGACGGCGCAGCTCATCCACGATATCTTCATCGAAACCGTCGATCGCCAGCATCTCTTCCTTCGGAACGTAAGCCACTTCCTCGATGCTGGTGAAACCCTCGTCCACCAGTACGCCGGCCACGTCTTCATCCACATCCAGCTCTTTCATGAACACTTCAATGAAAGCGCCGGCCTCTTCTTTCTGCTTGTTCTGGGCCTGGGACACAGTCATCACATTCAGATCCCAGCCAGACAGCTCGCTGGCGAGGCGGATGTTCTGGCCGCCCTTGCCGATGGCCTGCGCCAGCTGCTCTTCCTCCACCGCGATGTCCATGGAGTGCTTGTCTTCATCCACCACGATGGACACCACGTCGGCTGGCGACATAGCATTGATCACGAACTGGGCCGGGTTGTCGTCCCACAGCACGATATCGATACGCTCGCCGCCGAGTTCATTGGAAACTGCCTGCACGCGCGCACCGCGCATACCGACGCAAGCACCCACCGGATCGATGCGCTGGTCATGGGTTTTGACGGCAATCTTGGCACGCGCACCCGGATCTCGGGCAGCGCCCTTGATTTCAATCAGGTCTTCGCCGATTTCCGGCACTTCAATCTTGAACAGCTCGATCAGCATCTGCGGGCGAGTGCGGCTGACAAACAGCTGCGGGCCACGATTTTCCTTGTTCACGCCCCACAGAACGGCACGCACACGCTCACCCACACGCACGGTTTCGCGCGGAATCATTTCTTCACGGGAAAGGAGTGCCTCGGCGTTGTTGCCCAGATCCAGAATGATACTGTCGCGGGTCACCTTCTTGACGGTACCGCTGATCAGTTCACCGATGCGATCAAGGAATGCCTCGATAACCTGCTGGCGCTCGGCCTCACGCACTTTCTGCACGATGACCTGCTTGGCGGTCTGGGCGGCGATACGGCCAAAATCAATGGACTCGATCGGCTCTTCAAAAATGTCGCCGATCTTCAGTTTGGGATCAAAATCATGGGCTTCTTCCAGCGTCAGATGACGGCCGGGGAATTCGAAATCCTCATCGGCCACCACCAGCCAGCGGCGGAAGGTGTCATAGGCGCCGGTCTGACGGTTGATGCTGACGCGGATCTCCACGTCATCATTGGGAAAACGTTTCTTGGTGGCGGTTGCCAGAGCCAACTCGACAGCCTGAAAGATGACGTCCTTGTCGACGCCCTTTTCGTTGGAAACAGTATCCGCTACCAGAAGTATTTCTTTGCTCATTTCACTGCCTCACCCTGAGACCATGCAATCGTTATCTGCATCAGTCGAATGTTGGAACCAGGTTTGCCTTGTCGATTTGATTAAATGAAACCGTAAGCGGCTGACCTTCCACCAGGAACGCCAGCGTGTTGTCCTTTGCCTCGGTGAGGGTGCCGGTAAAATTGCGCCGGCCATTCACCGCCAGCTGCAAACGGACCTTTACCTGCTCGCCCACGTAACGGGCCATTTGCTCAAACGTGAACAGCGGACGGTCCATGCCGGGCGACGAAACTTCCAGATGGTATTCACCCTTGATCGGGTCTTCCACATCCAGCACACCGCTGACCTGGTGCGACACGGCTTCGCAGTTATCAATCGACACACCGTTTTCCGAGTCGATATAAAGCCGCAATACGGAATGCTTGCCCTGCGCCAGGAATTCGATGCCCCAGAGCTGCATGCCTACCGCATTCACGGCCGGCTCCAGCATCTCTTTCAGCGCTTCGATTCGCTTGGATGATGACACGCAGATCTCACCTTTGAGCTGAATAAATTGCACAAACAAAAAGTGGGCACAAGGCCCACCACTACTCTGACAGATCGACTGATTCATCAGCGATGACCACTCGCATCATCCGCTGAATGCCTGACACCTGCCAGTACTACTGCTAAAAAAAAGCCCCTTGAAAGGGGCTCTTTTTTCGATTGGTAGCGGGGGCTGGATTTGAACCAACGACCTTCGGGTTATGAGCCCGACGAGCTACCAGGCTGCTCCACCCCGCATCGGCAAGGCGTGCACTATATTGAACTTGCCCCATGATGTCAACACATCATGACAATAATAAGTTTGGCTAAGTGCTGGCGCCTGCAGGGAAAAATCCAGCGCCTGCGCACCCGCGGAATTGCGCGCACAAAAAAGCCCAGACAGTGCTGGGCTTTTTCAATTTGGTGCCGAAGGCCGGACTTGAACCGGCACGGCTTGCGCCACTACCCCCTCAAGATAGCGTGTCTACCAATTTCACCACTTCGGCAGGGGAGCGATAATTTACCGAAACTCTTTCAATGCTTCCAGCAATTTATCGACTATTTGCTCGCAGCAACCAACGCCAGCTTCAGTTCGGCGTGGCAGCGGCCGGGGCGGGCGCCGCGGGTACATCTGCAGCAGGAACCTGACCGGATGCCGCTGCATCTCCAGCCGGCAACTGGGGCACGTCACTGGCTGGAGCGGGAACCGACTCGGCGGCTGCAGGCGCCTCGCTGAAATCGATGCGACCCGCATTCTGCGCATGCTGGCGGGCGATATAGCCCAGCGCAAGACAGATCACGAAGAATATGATGCCCAGCGTCCAGGACGACTTGGTAAGAAAGTTGCCAGAACCGGCGCTACCAAACACTGTTTGCGACGCGCCAGAACCAAAGGAAGCGCCCGCATCGGCCCCCTTGCCCTGCTGGATCAGCACCAGTCCGATCAGCGCCAACGCCACACACACCAGAACGATAAGCAGTACTGTTTCGATCATATTGTTTTCCTGAATTATCCTGCCGCCTGGCAGATCGCCAAAAATTCGTTTGCGTCCAGGGACGCTCCACCAATCAAGCCGCCATCAATGTCGGGACATGCGAACAGGCTGGCCGCATTGGCCGCCTTGACACTGCCACCGTAAAGAATCTGCAATTCCGTTGCGATTTGCCTGTCCTGCGCCGCGACAGCTTCCCGCAATGCCGCGTGCACATCCTGCGCCTGCTGCGGAGTAGCCGTGAGGCCGGTGCCAATGGCCCAGACCGGCTCATACGCCAGAATCGCCCCGGCAAATGCCTCCACTCCAGCAGCCTCAATCACAACCTGCAACTGCCGCCCGACCACAGACAGCGTCTGGCCGGACTGGCGCTCCGCCAGACTTTCACCCACGCACAGGATCGGGATCAAACCCGCCTGCTGCGCCCGCACAAACTTTGCTGCCACCTGCTGGTCCGTCTCGCCGTAGAGTGAACGGCGCTCGGAATGCCCGACGATCACGTACCGGCATCCCACATCCACCAGCATTTCACCGGACACCTCACCGGTATAGGCACCTGCCGCATGCTCGCATACATTCTGGGCACCAACGGCCAGAGATGTGTTTGCAGCAGAGCGGGAAATCAGGTCCAGATAGGGAAAGGGGGCACACACCAGAATGCGGGACTGCCAGTCGGCCCTGACACCGGCCTTGATCGAGTTCATCAAAGCTTCGACCGACGCTCTGGTTCCATTCATTTTCCAGTTGCCGGCCACCACAGGGACACGCATGAAAATCAGCCTCCGCTTCTGCGAGGCGGCAATGGTAGCGAAGACAGTCCGAACATACAAGGGAAGCCCCCGCCCCTGCCGATGACGGGAACGGACAGGTCGCCATCCCCGTGCGCACCCGCAAAACGGTGTCAGGCGCTGATGGCATCCTCGACGGATTTGGCCAGCTGGCGACACAGGGTCGCCACTTCCTCGGCATCGCTGCCTTCCACCATGACGCGGATCAGCGGCTCAGTGCCCGATGGACGCAGCAGCACACGCCCGCGGCCTGACAGCTGGCTTTCAACCTCTCGCACCGCACCCTGCACACTGGCATTGCCCATGACATCGCGCTTGTCCGGCAGGCGCACGTTGATCATTTTCTGCGGCATTTTGGTCATGCCGTGGCGCAGGTCAGACAGGCTCTTTTCCTGCTCCACCATGACCGCCAGCACCTGCAGCGCCGAGACAATACCGTCACCGGTGGTGGTCTTGTCCAGACACACGATATGGCCAGACGATTCACCACCCAGCAGCCAGCCTTTCGCATCCAGCTGCTCCATGACATAGCGGTCGCCGACCTTGGCGCGGGTGAAATCCACACCCATTTCCCGCAGCGCCAGCTCCAGGCCGAAATTGCTCATCAGGGTGCCAACCACGCCGCCCTTCAGTTCGCTGGCCTGCTGCTTGCCGCGGGCGATGATATAAATAAGCTCGTCGCCATCCACGACTTCACCATCGTGATCCACCATCACCACCCGGTCGCCGTCACCATCGAAGGCAATACCCAGGTCGGCACGCAGTTCACGCACCCGCTTCTGCAGGGCTTCGGGATGAGTGGAACCGCAATTAAGGTTGATGTTCAGGCCATCCGGCTGCACACCAATGGTAATGACTTCGGCGCCAAGCTCCTCGAACACCGACGGTCCAGTGCTGTAGGTGGCGCCGTTGGCGCAGTCGAGCACAATGCGCAGACCGTGCAAGGACAGGTGGCGCGGGAAAGTGCCCTTGCAGAATTCGATATAGCGGCCGCGGGAGTCTTCCAGCTTGCGGGTCTTGCCGATGCGGTCGGACGTCACGGTGTCCATCGGCTGCTCCAGGAAATATTCGATGCGGTGCTCGATTTCGTCCGGCAGTTTTTTGCCTTCGGTGGAAAAAAACTTGATGCCGTTGTCCTGATAAGGATTGTGAGAGGCGCTGATGACGATGCCGGCGCAGGCGCGGAAGGTGCGGGTGAGATAGGCGATGCCCGGCGTCGGCATGGGGCCCAGCAGCACCACGTCGACTCCGGCGGCGGACAGACCTGCTTCCAGGGCGGATTCGAACATGTAGCCGGAAATGCGGGTGTCCTTGCCGATCAGGATTTTCTGGCGCCCTTCCTCGCCGGCAAACACCTTGCCCGCCGCCCAACCCAGCTTGAGCATGAAGGCCGGGGTGATTTCGTCCTTGCCGACTGTGCCGCGAATACCATCGGTGCCGAAATATTTCTTGCTCATATTCTTCCTTCTTCCTGATCGGGTGAAACCTGCATGACGGCCAAAGCCATCCGGAGCGCATCCACGGTGGGAGCAACGTCGTGAACGCGGATGATACTGGCACCTTTTTGCACGGCCATGACCGCCAGCGCGAGGCTGCCGTACAGACGCTCGCCCACCGGCTTGTCGAGCACGCCGCCAATCATGGACTTGCGGGACATGCCCACCAGCAGCGGCAGACCCAGCGCGGCAAACGCATCAAGGTGTTTCAGCAACAGTAGATTGTGTTGCAGGGTTTTGCCAAAACCGAAGCCGGGGTCCAGCAGCAGCAGCGAACGGTCAATGCCGGCCTGAACACAGGTGTCGATACGCTGGCGCAGAAAGTCAGCCACTTCGGCCACGATGCCGGCATAGCGGGGAGCATTCTGCATGAAGGAGGGTTCGCCCTGCATGTGCATGAGACACACAGCAAGGCCGGA
>CAZBII010000149.1:0-11469 GCA_964491665.1 uncultured Moraxellaceae bacterium | reverse complement strand
AATATCGGCCGCCAGGTCTTCACCACCTTCAGCACCATCTGCACCCAGGGAATACAGATCGTACGGACCGGTCGCACCGGGGCTGATATAGACATACGGATTTTTCCACTGATCCACCGGCACCTTCTTCAGATAGCCACCCTGCGGCCAGTTGCGTGCGTTATCAGGTTTCACTACCAGTGCATCCAGACCCTGATCGGTTGACGGGTACTTGAAGTTGTCCAGTTTGTAGAGATCCAGTGCCTGTGCAATCGCCTGCAGATCGCTCTTGGTGGCTGTCACCAGTGCCTTGTCGGTATTGCCCGCCACGTTGATCACCACCAGCGTTGCCAGGATGCCGAGAATGGCCACCACGATCATCACTTCGATCAGGGTGAAGCCTTGCTGGCGCAGGGATTGAATGCGTTTCATGTTTTTCATGGTGCAAGTGTTTCCTTTTTTGTATTTGAATCAGTTTTGCCAAAAGGGTTTGATTGCCGGCGGCGGCTTATCCCACCAGCGAGTTCATGCTGAGAATCGGCATCATGATCGACAGCACAATCATCATGACCACGCCGCCCATCACCACCAGCATCAGAGGCTCGAACAGGGCCACGATGGTGTTGATCAGGTCTTCCAGTTCGCGCTCCTGGTTGGTGGCGGCGCGGGACAGCATCGAGTCCAGCTCGCCACTGTTTTCACCGCTGGCGATCATCTGCATCATCATTGGCGGAAAATAGCCGGACGCATCCAGTGCGGAAAACAGCGTGCTGCCTTCCTTCAGTTTGACCGCGCCATCCATCACGGATTCCCGGATGCAGACGTTACCTGCCACCTGGCCGGAAATGCGCATGGCATCCACCAGTGGCACACCGCTGCGGGACAGAATGCTGAGGGTGCTCGCCACCCGCGACGCATCCAGTCCGCGGTTGATCTTCCCCAGCAACGGCGCTTTCAGCAGCCAGTGATGGAATTTGTGTTTGAAGCCTTCATTTTTCAAGGCCTGCCGGAAGCCATAGACACCCGAAAAAATGATCAGCAGCAATAACCACCACCAACTTTGCAGGAAATCGCTGGTGCCAATCAGCACGCGGGTAATCAGCGGCAGCTCCTGTTTGGAATCCTCGAACACCGACACGATTTTCGGTACCACGAAGGTGAGCATGCCGGTGACGATCACGAAAGCGAACAGCGTCAGCACGATGGGATAGATCATCGCGCCCTGCACTTTCTTGCGGGTGCGATAGCGGGATTCGGTGTATTCAGCCAGCTGCTCCAGCACCAGATCCAGGTGGCCGGAATGTTCGCCAGCCGCCACCGTCGCCCGATACAGCTCGGGAAACGATTGCGGAAATTCGTTCAGACTGGACGCCAGGGAATGGCCTTCCACCACCTTGGAGCGGATCGCCAGCATCATGCTCTTGATCTTGGGTTTTTCCTGCTGGCGCGAAACGGCTTTCAGCGCCTCTTCCAGCGGCAGGCCGGCCGCCAGCAGCGTGGCCATTTGCCGCGTGACCAGTGCCAGGTCGCCCGCACCGATGGAAACCCGGCCAATGCTGATCTTGCCGGTCTGCTCCTTTACCTTCTGGGTGTTGGTTTCCACCGACAGCGGAACCAGACCCTGCTCTTTCAGCTGCTGACGCACCTGGCGGGGACTGTCGCCCTCCAGAACGCCTTTCTTCTGTTTGCCCTTCGCATCCAGCGCGACGTAATCAAAAGCGGGCACGGATTATTCCTCCCGCGTCACGCGCAGGACTTCTTCCACCGTGGTCACGCCTTCCAGAATCTTGCGCTTGCCGTCGTCACGAATGCCGGGGCCATGCTTGCGCGCCGATTTCGTCATCGCCTGCTCACCGGCATTGTTGTGAATCAGGGTGCGTAGTTCCTCGTCGATCACCACCAGCTCGTAAATGCCGGTCCGGCCGCTGTAGCCCTGATGATTGCAATGCTCGCAGCCTTTGGCATGGAACAGGGTCGGGCGATTGTTTTTGTCCAGGCCGAACAGCTCGCATTCGCCATCGTCCGGCGTGTAGGGCGTCTTGCAGTGCTTGCACAGCACCCGCACCAGACGCTGCGCCAAAAGTCCGAGAATACTGGAGGAAATCAGGAAGGATTCGATGCCCATGTCCATCAGACGGGTGACGGCGCCGATAGCGGTATTGGTGTGCAACGTCGACAGTACCAAGTGACCGGTCAGCGACGCCTGCACGGCGATTTCAGCGGTTTCCACGTCACGGATCTCGCCCACCATCACCACGTCCGGGTCCTGACGCAGCATGGCGCGCAGGCCGCGGGCGAAGGTCATGTCCACCTTGGTATTCACCTGGGTCTGGCCGATGCCTTCCAGCTGGTATTCGATAGGGTCTTCCACCGTGAGGATGTTGCGGGTGGCGTCGTTCAGCTGCGTGAGCGCGGCGTACAGCGTGGTGGTTTTACCGGAACCGGTGGGGCCGGTGACCAGGATAATGCCGTGGGGCTTGCTGACGATGTCAGTCATGCGTGCCAGATCGTGGCCTGCCATACCCAGGTGAGTCAGGTTCAAACGGCCAGCCTGCTTGTCCAGCAGACGCAGCACCACGCGCTCGCCCGCGTTGCTGGGCATGGTGGAAACCCGCACATCGATCTCGCGACCACCGACCCGGATGGAAATCCGGCCGTCCTGGGGCACGCGTTTTTCCGCGATATCCAGCTTGGCCATAACCTTGATACGCGATACCAGCAGCGGCGCCAGCTGACGTTTCGGTTGCACCACTTCGCGCAGCACGCCGTCCACCCGGAAGCGCACCACCAGGCGTTTTTCAAAGGTTTCAATGTGAATATCGGAGGCGTTCAGCTTGACTGCTTCGGTCAGCAGCGCGTTGATCAGACGGATGATCGGAGCGTCGTCTTCCTGCTCCATCAGGTCTTCGGTTTCGGGTACGGAATCGGCCAGACTGGCCAGATCCATGTCATCGCCCAGACCTTCCACCATCTGCATGGCTTCATTGGAGGCATTTTCGTAGGCTTTGGAGAGACGGCGCTCGAATTCGGAATCGTTGACTTCGTTGAACTGGATCGGCATGCCGAGAAAACGGCGGACTTCAACGATGGCACCGGGGGTGATGCCCTGCTTGTACGCAACCATCGCATCAACATCGCCAATCTGCTCAATCACCACGCCATGACGCTTGGCAAAGGAAAACGGCAAACGCTTGCGGGCGCGGGCGTCAGCACCGGGTTCAGCACTGACGGGATCGATAAGGGAGGAATCTGCAATTGCGGCTGACTGTTCTGTCATGATGGCGACTCTAATGGTTCCGTCTCGGGCCTTTTTACTTTCGTCCAACCCGGTATCATGCCCGTGCGGGCGTTTTTTATCAATTCATTACAACGGCTTGATACTACTTCGGTTTTGTGACAGCCAGCGGTCGGGTGGCGCGGCCGAACAGGCGCTGGTCCAGTTCCTCCACCAGCCCTTTGGCATTGAGCATTGCCACATTCACCTCTTTGGCCGGGCAGTAGGACGGCAACACCGACGGCGTGGGAACACCCTTGGTCTGGCGCGCCCGGTTACGCTGGTCCAGATCGGCACAATCCCGCAGCTGGCGGTATCTGCGATAGGTGGCCTGATAATGCTGGAACTGCTCCTCCAGCGCGATGCGATCGGTGGCACAGGTGGCGCTCTCGCACTTCACCACACCTGCTTTCAGTTCCAGCTGCGACAGCATCTGGTCGGGAATATTCACCACGATAAAGGGAGCACCCGGCTCCAGCGGCTCCTTCACCGGATAGCATTCCCCCGGCTTGCCCTGGGCGAACAGGTACACCTCATGCTGGACCGGCGGCGCAGATTCCTTCTCGCCCATCCCATACTGCAGCAACGTCAGCGAACCCGTATATTGCCAGCGATCACGGCTGCCTTCGTAGGCATTGGGACACAGGCGGCTGTTGAATCGTTCCGCCAGGGCATCCCTGAAATTGCCGTAGTTTGGGAACTGCTTGGCAAACCGCGCCAGATTCGGCTGCATCCGGCTGCGTTCCTGTTGCTGCTGCTTGACGCCCTGCCGGTAAGGACTGCCCTTGGCATCGCCGGCCACCTCCCCTGCCCCGTATCCGATGGCACGGGCAATGGCTTCCTCCGGGTACTGTTCATCGCGACAGGTCTGCCGGTTGCGTTCCAACCGGCTTTTCAGGTTGTCGCACTCACCCTCGCGGCTCTGGCGCACCTGACAGGCTTTCAGCAGACCGGACGTCTGAGCCAGCCGCACCAGACAGGTCTCAACCTCATGGGCCTGCGCCAGCACCGGCATGCCCGCGAACACCGCCAGCATTCCCAGCCAGCCCCACAAGCGCACTGCATTACGTTCAGACATGGCAAAACCTTACCGAAAAATCCTGTACTAACTATAGTCGGCCGCCCGGCCCATGACTGAAGGCGTCACATCTTCCGTGATATACTGATTAAACTTTGATTTGTTGACGCTTTTTACCGATCGGGAGCAAACGCAAATGGCACATGGAACCATTCTGGTGACCGGCGGCGCCGGTTACATCGGCAGCCACGTCGTGCGACAGCTGGGCGAACGCGGCGAGCGCATCGTCGTGCTGGACAACCTGTCCACCGGCTTTCGCGAAGCAGTGCTGTACGGCGAACTGGTGGTTGGCGATACCGGCGACATGGAACTGGTCAGCCGCGTTCTGAAAGAGCACAACGTGGAAACGGTCCTCCACTTCGCCGCCCACACCATTGTTCCCGAATCCGTCACCAATCCCCTCAAGTATTACCGCAACAACACCGCCAACACCCGCAACCTGCTGGAGTGCTGCCAGAACGCCGGCGTGAAGCATTTTGTGTTTTCCTCCACCGCTGCCGTTTATGGCGAACCGAAGAACCCGGAAATCACAGAAGATTCCCCTACCCAGCCGATCAATCCCTACGGCATGTCCAAGTTGATGAGCGAGACCATGCTGCGGGATCTGGCGAATGCCTGCCCGATGCGTCATGTGATCCTGCGCTATTTCAACGTGGCCGGCTGCGACCCCGGCGGCCGCATCGGCCAGAACACCGAGAAGGCCACCCTGCTGACCAAGGTGGCGGTGGAAGCGGCAGTCGGCAAGCGCAAGCAGGTGTACATCTTCGGCACCGATTACCCCACCGCCGACGGCACAGGCGTGCGTGACTATATCCACGTGGAAGACCTGGCCAGCGCCCATCTGGACGCCCTGGATTATCTGCGCAAGGGCGGTGAATCCATCACCCTGAACGCGGGCTACGGCCACGGCTACAGCGTGCGCGAAGTGCTGGACATGGTGGGCAAGGTCAACGGCAAGCCTCTTACCATCATCGAGGAAGGCCGCCGCGCCGGCGACCCCGCCGCCCTGATCGCCACCGCCGGCAAGATCCGCAAGGTGCTGGGCTGGGAACCGAAATACGACAACCTCGAAGAAATCGTCCGTTCCGCCCTGGCCTGGGAACGCAAACTGGCGGAAAAGCGCGGCTGATTCATGCTGGACTCCGTTTTTCCTGCCGATGTGCAGTACTGCATTGCCGAGCCCTGGATGTGGGAAACGCCGGTGAGCGCCGCCGAGGAAGCCCTGGTGGAGCGCGCCGTGGACAAGCGCAAGCGGGAATTCCGCGCCGGCCGTAACGCGGCCCACAGCCTGTTCCGCCAGGTGGGCGCCGACTGCCCGGCCCTGCTGAAAGGCGTGCAGCGGGAACCGGCCTGGCCCGCCGGCTGGACCGGCAGCATCAGCCACACCACCGGCATCTGCATGGTGGCACTGGCCTCGACCGACCGTTACGCCAGCCTCGGTCTGGACGTGGAACAAGCCAGCCCGCTCAACCCCGAACTCGTGGACTTGATCTGCCGCAAGGAAGAACAGGTCCGTTTGCGCGATCTTCGGCAGGAAATCGGGGCCCATCCCGCACTGGAGAAACTGGTATTCAGCGCCAAGGAATCCGTCCACAAGACCTACTTCCCCCTGAACCAGCACACGCTGGATTTTCTCGACGCGCGCATCGATCTGGACTGGGGGCGACAGGCATTCACCGCCCACATCCTCAATCCGGAACCCAATCCGCGCCAGCCGATCCGGCAGTTGCAGGGGCGCTTCCATTTTCATCAGGACTGGATCGTGACCTGCATCGCGAATCCGGCCTGACCCGACTTTGCACGCATTACACGGAATACATGCATGGCATCTGCTTCATTTGAATTTTCCGCTACCCCCGCCCTGCTGAATCAACCGCTGGTGCAGCGCCTGCAGGCCCAGCAGCAGCGACTGGTGGCAACCGGGTTATCAAGCCTGTTCGCGCAGGACAGCCAGCGCTTTGAAAGCTTCAGCGCAACGGCGGCCGGTCTGCTGATGGATTTTTCCAAGAATCATCTGGATGCTGCAGCACTGGCCGATCTGCTGAGACTGGCGCAGGAAGCCGGCGTGCAGGAAGGCATTGCTGCCCTGCTGGATGGCCAGCCGGTGAACCACACCGAGCGTCGCATGGCGCTGCATACCGCGTTGCGTCTGCGCGATGACGAACTGCCGGCCAGCGTCGCCGCCGATGTTCTGGAAACCCGCCAGCGGATGTTCGCGGCCGTGAAGAAAATCCAGGGCGGCGAATGGCGCGGCTACAGCGGCAAGGCCATCGACACCATCGTCAACATCGGTGTGGGCGGTTCCGACCTGGGCCCCAACATGGCGGTGGATGCCCTGCGCTCCTTTCACACGGGCGGATTGCGCTTCCACTTCGTCTCCAACATCGACCCCACTCACATCACCCGCGCACTGACGGACTGCAATCCGGAAACCACGCTGTTCATCGTGGCGTCCAAGACCTTCACCACGCTGGAAACGCTGGCCAATGCAAATGCGGCCCGTCAGTGGCTGGTGGAACACGCGGGATCTGCCTCCGCCACCACTCATCACTTTGTCGGCGTGTCGGCCAATGTGGCGGAGACCACCCGCTTCGGCATTGCGCAGGAAAATGTGTTCCCCATGTGGGACTGGGTGGGCGGACGCTATTCGCTGTGGTCATCCATCGGCATGTCGATCGCGCTGGCGCTGGGAGAAAGTGGTTTCCGGGAATTTCTGGACGGCGCCCGGGAAATGGACCGGCATTTCCGCTCGGCACCGCTTGAGAAAAACCTGCCGGTGCTGATGGCGCTGCTGGGTGTGTGGCACGTGAATTTCTTCGGCTGCCAGTCACAGGCCATCATCTGCTACGACCAGAATCTGGCGCAATTCCCCGCCTATCTGCAGCAGCTGGACATGGAAAGCAACGGCAAGGGCGTGCAGCGCAATGGCAAACCGGTGGAATGGAAAACCGGCGCGGTACTGTGGGGCGGCGTGGGCACCAACACCCAGCATTCCTTTCACCAGCTGTTTCACCAGGGAACCGTGACCGTGCCGGTGGATTTCATCGTGGGCACCGGCAGTTCCAATCCGGTGGGCGACCAGCAGCTGCACCTGTTTTCCAACTGCCTGGCCCAGAGTCAGGCGCTGATGCAGGGCCGCAGTCTGGCCAGCATTCAGGCCGAAATGCAGAAGAAAAATCTGCCAGCCGACGAGATTGCCAGAGTGGCGCCGCACCGGGTCGTCGCAGGCAACAAGCCCAGCACCACGCTGGTGTATGAACGGCTCACGCCGGCGATTCTGGGTGCACTGATCGCGCTGTATGAACACAAGGTTTTCGTGCAGTCGGTAATCTGGAATATCAATCCGTTCGATCAGTGGGGTGTGGAACTGGGCAAGCAGCTGAGTGGCGAGCTGTCACGCACACTGCTGGGACAGGAAGGTGACGAGGGACTGGATGGCTCCACTCAGGCGCTCATCCGGCACTTCAAAAATACGCAGTAAGAAAGGAAGAGGCAGGAGGATGAAGCCACAATCGCCCATCCTCCTGCCGGCAAAGCCTTACAGCTTGCCGTGCTTGTAATACTCGTTGTACATGAAGTTGGTGGCTTCGACGAAACCGTCCACGCTGCCGCAGTCGAAACGCTTGCCACGGTATTTGTACGCCATCACGCAGCCATCTTTGGCCTGCTGCAGCAACGCGTCGGTGATCTGGATCTCGCCATTGGCGCCGGGCGGCGTCTTTTCCAGGATGTCGAAAATATCAGGGGTCAGGATGTAGCGGCCAATGATGGCCAGGTTGGACGGGGCCTTGTCCGCAGGGGGCTTTTCCACCATGTCGGTGACTCGGTACAGACCGTCCTTGATGTTCTCGCCGGCAATGACACCGTAACGCGAGATGTCGCTCATCGGCACTTCCTCGATGGCCACGATGCTGCAGCGGAACTGCTTGTACAGCTTCACCATCTGCGCCATGACGCCTTCGCTCTGCTCCACGCACAGGTCGTCCGCCAGGATGACGCCGAAGGGTTGGTCGCCCACCATGACGCGGGATGTCAGGATGGCATGCCCCAGACCTTTCATTTCGGCCTGGCGGGTATAAGTGAAGGTACAGTTACCGATGACCTTGCGGATGCTGTCCAGGTACTTTTCCTTGCCGGTGCCCTTGATCTGGTGTTCCAGCTCGTAGCTGATATCGAAATGGTCGGCAATGGCGCGCTTGCCCCGGCCGGTCACGAAGCCGATGTCGGTCAGCCCGGCATCCATGGCCTCCTCCACCCCGTACTGCACCAGAGGCTTGTTCACAATCGGCAACATTTCCTTGGGCTGGGATTTGGTAGCAGGCAGAAAGCGGGTACCGTAGCCGGCAACCGGGAAAATACATTTCGTGATCATGGGGTAAGCTCTCTTTAATTCCAGTTAAACAGCGCTGAGGGGTGGTGCATAACCGCGCGAATTCTACACGTTTTCCGGAAGCCGAATCCAGAAGCGGCTTGCCCCGGATCAATTTCTTGCGCAACTTGCTGATTCCACGTATCAGTTATACTGAAAACAGTCCTGCCAGGGGTCGGAGTCATCCGCACGTTGATTGAAAGGGAGTGTTTACCGTGAAAGAGGCCGGCAACCCGTTGTTCGATTTTGTGCTGTTCGGGGGCAGTGGCGATCTGGCCCTGCGCAAGCTGCTGCCTTCCCTTTACCATATCTACCAAAGCTCCCCCTTCCACCCGGCCACCCGCATCATCGGCGTGGGCCGCAGCCCCCTCAAGCGCGACGCCTACCAGCAGCTGGTGGAAAGCCGCCTGCAGCAGTATCTGGAAGTGGAAAGCTGGGACGAAGTGACCTGGCAGCAGTTCTCCAAGCACCTCTATTTTGCCTCGGTGGACGCCCACCACCCTGAAACCTATCGCAGCCTGAAAGAGCACCTGAGCGACGATGGCCGGCCACGGGTGTTTTATCTGTCAACGCATTCCTCCCTGTACGGCGCGATTGCCGCGAGCCTGGGCGCGCACAACCTGATTTCGCCGGCGTCGCGCGTGGTGCTGGAAAAACCCATCGGCCGCAATCTGGAGTCGGCCAGGCTGATCAGCGGGCAGATGTCGAACTATTTCACCGAGGCGCAGATCTACCGCATCGATCATTATCTCGGGAAGGAAACCGTGCAGAACCTGATGGTGCTGCGCTTTGCCAATCCCTTGTTCGAGTCGCTGTGGAATCATCATTACGTCGATCACATCCAGATCACGATTGCCGAATCCATCGGTGTGGAAGGACGCGGCGAGTTCTACGAGGAAACCGGCGCGCTGCGTGACATCGTGCAGAATCATCTGCTGCAGCTGTTGTGTATCGTAGCGATGGAGCCGCCTTCCAGCATCGATCCGGATCGCGTGCGCGATGAAAAACTGAAAGTGCTGCGGTCGTTGCGTCCGCTGCAGGAAGCCAGCATCAGTGCACAGGTGGTTCGCGGACAGTATGCAGCGGGCGGCATTGACGGCAAAAAGGCAAACGCGTACACCGAAGAAGAAGGCGTCGCTGATTCCAGCAATGTGGAAACCTTCGTGGCGATGAAAGTGCAGATCGACAACATGCGCTGGGCCGGCGTGCCTTTCTACATGCGCACCGGCAAACGTCTGCCGCGCCGCAGCTGCGAAATCGTGGTGCAGTTCAAACAGATTCCGCACTGGATTTTCAACACGCCGAAAGGTCCGCTGATGGACAACCAGCTGGTCATCACACTGCAACCCAACGAATCCATCACCATGCGTCTGTGCGGAAAACGGTTCGGTCCCGGCATGGACGTGCGCACCATCGACCTCAATCTCAGTCCTGCCTCACGCGGCAGCAAGCGCTCACCAGAAGCTTATGAGCGTCTGCTGCTGGATGTGGTGAAGGGCGATCAGACCCTGTTTCTGCGTCAGGATGAACTGGAGGAAGCCTGGTCGTGGGTGGACCCGGTACTGGCGCAGTGGGAAGCTTCCAGCGCGCCACCGGAATATTACACGGCTGGCAGCTGGGGGCCGTCAGGTTCAACATTGCTGCTGGCCCAGGACGGTCGGCTTTGGTATGAAGGTGTCAAATAATGTTACGACTGATTGAATCCGACAACGACAGCGATGCCGCATTCGATTGTGCCGAGTGGCTGCTGGCGCTGCTGAAAACGCGACTGTGGCAGCAGGAGAATGTCTCGCTGTTCGTGTCCGGTGGAAAATCGCCTGCCGCCGTGTTCGATCATCTCGCGACGTTTGATATTCCCTGGCAGAAAGTCGATGTGCATCTGGTGGATGAACGCTGGGCGCAGGGCCAGCCATCGGAACAGAATGCCACGCTGGTGAAGCAGCACCTGCAGCAAAAAAAGGCCGCCGCCAGTACATTTCATCCGCTGCTGCTGGATACCGATTTCGCGCGCAACCTGCATGCGTGCAATGAACTGGTGGAAAATGTTGCGCATCCTGACATTGTGCTGCTGGGCATGGGACTGGACGGACATTTCGCATCGCTGTTTCCGGATGCGCCTGACTATCGCGCCGCCATGACAAGCGCAGACCACTACACCGCAACCCATCCGTCACAGGCACCGCATGCTCGCATCACGATGAGCTTCAACTGGATTGCGGCCGCCTCGCAGATTGTGCTGTTCATTCCCGGCAAGGACAAGCGCACGCTGTTCAATCAGATCCGCAAGCAGGCTGAACCGGAATCGCCGCTGCGCAATCTGATCCGCGAGGCCTCCCACAAACTGACGGTGATCACCACCCGGATTCCACGCAAATGACACACGCCACCATCCTGCATGTTACGCAAAAAATCCGCGCCCGCAGCCAAGGCAGCCGCGATCGTTATCTGCAGGATTGTGCACACGCCACCACGCGTCCCACCGCCCGCACCCTGCTGGGTTGTACCAACCTCGCCCACAGTTATGCCGCTGCGGAACCGGGCGAAAAAATCCTGCTGCGTCACACCGAAGCGACGCCGAATCTGGGCATTGTCACGGCCTACAACGATATGCTGTCCGCACATCAACCTTACGGGCACTATCCCGACTTCCTGAAAAAAAGTGCGCTGGAATTCGGCGCCACCGCACAGGTCGCCGGTGGCGTGCCTGCCATGTGCGACGGCGTGACCCAAGGTTTGCCCGGCATGGAACTGTCGCTGTTCAGTCGCGCC
>CAZBII010000148.1:0-11511 GCA_964491665.1 uncultured Moraxellaceae bacterium | reverse complement strand
CGTGATGGGGCGCCAGTACGCCAGCCTCAACAAAGCCATGCGCCGTGCCCGCCTGAGTCTGCGCAAACTGCCGGCCCGCTGGGCCTACACGCCGGGCTGGGCCAACGTCATTGGTTTCAAATTATCTGATCCGGTGGGCAGCGTGCGCGGGTATGTCGACCTGCTGCGCAATCTGGACGACCGCCAGTACGTCATCCAGCACGCCACCCAGGGCGCCTTCATCGACCGGCTGGAAGCCTATCCCGGCGGTGTGATCCGGGACTGGACCCATAGCGTCTGGCTGTCCAATGAAGCGGGCAGGGGGCGGATTTCGGTGGGGCGGGAGCGGGCCTGTCTGGACCGGATCGAGTCCAGCCTGCTGTGCATCGCCGGCCAGAATGACACCCTCGCCAATGCCGACAGCTGCGGCGCCCTGCTGAATCTGGTCAGCAGCCAGGACAAGGAGTTTTTCGTGGGTCCCGGCGGACACACCGGAATTGTCAGCGGCAGTCAGGCGCCGGACACCATCTGGATGAAAATGGCGGATTGGCTGTCCACCCGCTCCGCCTGGTCTGCGCAAAACTTGACCAAAGGCGATCTCTCATATATACACATACTATGTGACATAAAATAATGTTACATAAATCCGTCTTTCTCCACTGTACGGCCAGTAGGTTTTATATTACATTTCTCGATGTAACATAAAACAATGATGAATACAGAGGGAAACCTATGACAGCCGCCATTGTGCCCGTTCGCCGCAACCTTGAATTCCATGTGGCCCACAACCGCATCAACAACTGGAATTCGGGTGGCACTCACTGGACCAGCTTTCTCAATACGCTGTCCATCTTCTTTCCCGCCGGTGAGCGTTTCTTCATCCAGAGCATCCGCAACTACCGGGACCAGATTACCGATCCGCAGCTGAAAAAAGCGGTGGCAGCCTTTATTGGCCAGGAAGCGTTCCATACCCGCGAGCATGAGGACTACAACATTGCCATGGCGGAAGCCGGCCTGGGTGTGGAGAAGATGGAAAAGGCGGTGGAGGAGTTGCTGGATTTTGCCCAGAAACGCCTGCCCAAGCCGATGCAGCTGGCGGTGACCGTGTCGCTGGAGCACCTGACCGCGCTGATGGCCGAACTGGTGCTGGTGGATGACCATTTCTTCAAGGGCAGCGATGCGCGTTATCACGCCCTGTGGCAGTGGCACGCGATGGAAGAAACCGAGCACAAGGGTGTGGCTTACGACGTTTACAATCAGGTGGTGGGCACCGGCGCCAAGGCTTATGCCATCCGCACTGGCACTTTCCTGGCCGCCAACGTGATTTTCTGGAGCCTGTTCTACCGCTATTACTTCAAGGTGATGAAGGCGCAGAACGAGCATCTGAATCTGAAAGGCTGGATGAAATCCTTCAATTACCAGTTCGGTCGCAGCGGCATGCTGTCGCGCATGCTGCCGGAGTGGCTGGACTTCTTCCGCCCGAGTTTCCATCCGTGGGACAAGAACAACAGCCACCATCTGCAGCGCGCGGAAGAACTGATGAAGCAGGTGGAAGGTTTTGCTGAACAGATGGGTCTGGCTGCGGCCTGACCTGACGCAGGTTACAGGCGTCTCCCCTTTGCGCCAAAGGCTGTGCTCCCCGCACAGCCTTTTTTCGTTTTACTTGCCGGCTTTTTCGCGGTTCATGCGCTCGATGATTTTTTCCAGCCGGTCGGACAGCAGGCGGGTTGCCGCGTTTTCCATGGCGCGGGCCAGTTCGGCGTGTACCGCCATTTCCGCCAGCGGGCGCAGGCGCCACACCAGATCCGCCAGTTTGGGGATGTCTTCGGTGGGGGGCAGTTCCTCGGTTTCGTAATTCGCCAGGACGTGATCGCCTACCAGCCTGACCAGTTCGTTGGCCACGCGCTCCACGTTGCCGCGCAGCATGCGCACGATGTCCAGCAATTCCTCCAGTGGAATGCCGGTGGCCACCAGTTCCGCGCCGGCTCTGAGGGTCCGCATGCTGCGCACTTTCACCATGGCGCCCTCGGGCCGCATCAGGTCCAGTTCGTTGGCGCGCAGCACGGCTTCCGGTGTCAGGCTGGCGCCGAACATGCTGATCAGTTCGGTCATGGGCACCAGCATGGGTTCTTCGTCGGTCCAGGGGCTGCTGAGGGCGGATTCCAGCCCCATCAGGTAACGCAGGTCGATGCCGTTTTCCAGCGCGGTGATCAGTTCCTTGATGCTGGAGAGGGAGTAGCCGCGGTCGAGCAGCCCGGCGATGACGCGCAGCCGCGCCAGATGGGTGTTGAAATAGAAACCCTTGCGGCCGCGCAGTTCCGGCGGAGCCAGCAGACCCTTGTCCTGGTAGGCGCGGATGTTGCGCACAGTGGTGTTGGCGGCGCGCGCCAGTTCGTCGATGGTGTATTCCTTGTCGGGGGATGTGCTGGTGCGGGGGGCGGGTGCGCTGAAGCCCGGCAAATGCTGGGCAATGAAGGCGAGGGTTTTATGGGGCAGTTTCATTCTTCGGGTGGCCGGCATTTTGAGTTGTCGGGATTATGCCACAAAAGACCGGGCGGTCAGTGAGTGGCCGCCCGGTGGAAATGTGTGGATCAGGAGGCGGGAATTGTCGGTTCATAGACGACAGGTGTTGGTTCTCCTGTCACTACATCGACTGTCATTGTTGTAAAGAATCCGATTGGATTATTGGCATCCGGTGCATCATCGAGGGCGTCGCATGTATAGGCCAAGGTATACCGGCCGGGATCCAGCATGCCAACGAAGAAACTGTCGTCTTCAGCCCCGTTGTCTTGAACGCGGACCGACACAAATGGTTCAACACCGATGTCGTCCATATCATCCGGAGTAACGATGCCGCTGAATACATAGACCGCTGCTACTTCGTCCGCATCGCATGAGGCGTCGTTACCCGTAATGACTCCGCTGATGGCGCCGACTTCTTCATCATCGCGCAGATGCAGAACCGGCTTCAGTCTGTAGTCGCCTGTCCCTTCCTGAACAATGGCTTTGCGCAGGTCCCAGTCGACGGTGATGTTGGCAATCCCGTCTGAGGGAACGTGGAAGCTACCGCTGGTTTTCAGCTCGCTTTGTGCCGGGAGTTCCATGGGGATGCATTCGTTAGGATTGTTCTTGTTTGCGTTGGGAATGAATGCGATGCAGGCCTTTTCCACTTCGAAACGGATCCATTGGTAGTCACCAGCGGCGACCCGGTCTGCAAACAGGGCTGCCGATCCACCGTTGGCAAGTGTCAGCAGGTCGACTTCAATTTCGTTGTTTTGCGTGTCGGAGCCATTCAGGGCAACCGATTTTTCGCTGCCCGCATCGGTCCGTTTGAGTTTCATACCGGTAATGGTGACCCATACGGAGGTTGCTCCATCCACCGGCGCATCCGTAATGGCCAGGTTCAGTTCACCCGTGGTGCCGAAGCTACCGCCGTCACCGCTGCTGCCGCCGCCGCAGGCGGCCAGTGTCGCGACCAGCCCGGTCCCCAATATCGTTTTCCATGCAGTGTTCATCGGTAGTCTCCAGTTAACTTCAAGTGCTGTTTCTAAAATCTGCAATTGTTCAAGTGTTGCAATTTGATCCGTCACGAGGCCGGCGTTGTCGCCAGCCGCTTGTCATTGATGCGAACCACGTTGTGCTCGGCGCGTACCCGGCTCACGGTCACACGCTGGCCGCTGAAAGCCGCCACGCCAGTGATCGCATCCACAGTGCGCTCGTCGGTGACATCATTCAGGCTGACGCCTGCGTGCTGCGCGGCAATGCCCAGCTGCGCGCCTTGACGATGGTGGCCCCAGCCGTGCGGCACCGAGATCACACCCGGCATCATGCGATCGGTGATTTCAGCCGGAATCTCGATCTCGCCGACACGGGAACTGACCACAATGCTTTCCCCGTCACTGATGCCCAGGCGCTGGGCGTCGTCCGGATGGATCAGCGCGGTGCAGCGGTTTTTGCCTTTCACCAGACGCTGGCTGTTGTGCATCCACGAGTTGTTGCTGCGGATGTCGCGGCGGCCAATCAGCAGGAAGGTTTCCGGCCCTTGCTTGGCGGGCTTGTCCAGCAGCTTCTGCAGACGGGTGATGTCCTTCATGAACAGGTTGGGCACCAGGTTGATGACTTTGCCCTGGGTGGCCAGACGCTCTGGCAGACAGGGCTCCAGCGGCCCCAGGTCGATGCCGTGCGGGTGTTGCTCCAGCGTTTTCAGGCTGAGGTTGTAATTGCGGTCGCGGGTGTGGCGGCTGAACGGGCTGATGTCCAGCAGGGTGCGACCGGCGCTGCGGGCATCCAGTCGCTTGTAGAGCGTGTTCACCAGCTTGCGCTGCAGGTCGGACAGGGTGTCCGGCGCGGTGCCGTACGGGCCGATGCGCAGCAGCAGATCCAGCATGCCTTCCACGCCCAGCCGCCTCACCACCTGGTATTGCAGTTCCCCGGCGGCCCATTTCAACGGTGACGGGGAATGCAGGCGACGGGTCAGTTCCAGCAGGATTTCCCAGTCGTGGCGGGTGTCCGGCAGCGGCTGGTACAGCGCAGGCGAATATTTCGCGGTGTTGCGCACGGTGACCATGCTCAGGCCCAGATCGTAGTGGCCATGCTCCAGCGGACCGGTGGGCGGCAGGATGATGTCGGCGTGCCGGGTGGTTTCGTTCAGGTAGAAATCCACGGCGATCATGAAGTCGAGTTTTTCCAGCGCCTTTTCCATGCGCCGGCCGTTGGGCAGCGACAGCACCGGATTGCCGGCGATGGTGATCAGCGCTTTGACCTGGCCCTTGCCGTCGGTGAGAATCTCGTCCGCCAGAGTGGTGGCGGGGAATTCGCCGCCGAACTCCGGCAGCTTGCGCACGCGGCTCTTGCGGGAATTGAAGCTGCCGGTGGCGCCGCCCAGTTCGGCGATGCCGGGCAGATCAATGGCCGGGCGGGTGAACATGACGCCGCCGGGCTCGTCCAGATTGCCGGTGAGAATGTTGATCAGGTTGACCAGCCAGTTGGACAGCGTGCCGAAGCTTTGGGTGGAAATGCCCATGCGGCCGTAGAAGCAGGCGCGGTCGGCGCTGGCGAAATCGATGGCCAGCTGGCGGATGTCCTTCGCCTTCATGCCGACCTGTTTCGCCACCCGCTGCGGCGAGAAGCCGGCCACCATGTTCTTGACGATGTTGATGCCCTGCACGTGATTGGTCAGACGGCCGGTGTCCACCAGATCCTGGCTGAACAGGGTGTGGAGCAGCGCCATCAGCAGTAACGCGTCGGTTCCGGGGCGGATGAAATGGTGCTGGTCGGCGATGTCGGCAGTTTCGGTGCGGCGCGGATCGATCACCACCAGCTTCCCGCCGCGTTCCTGCAATGCCTTTACCCGCTGCTTGAAACCGGGGGCGCTGAACAGGCTGCCGTTGCTGGCCACCGGATTGCCGCCCAGGCAGACCATGAAATCGGTGCGGTCGATATCCGGCACCGGAAACAGCAGCTGGTTGCCGTACAGTTTCATCGACACCAGCATCGGCGCCAGCTGGTCCACCGACGTGGCACTGTAGCGGTTGGCGGTTTTCAGGGCAGTGAACAGGGAGGGCAGGGTGAGCATGGTGCCGACGTTGTGCACTGACGGATTGCCCAGATAGAGCGCCACGGCATTGCGGCCATGCTTGGCCTGGATGCGGCGGATTCGGGATGCTGCTTCGTTGAAGGCATTGTCCCAGCTGATCCGTTCCCAGCCCTGGGGCGTCTTCAGCAGCGGATAGCGCAGGCGGTCGGGGTCTTCATGCAGGTCTTGCAGGGCCACCGCCTTGGGGCAGATATGGCCTTTGCTGAGCGGGTCGAGCGGGTCGCCCTTGATCGACAGTATCTGGCCCTGTTCGTGGGTGATTTCGACACCGCACATGGCTTCACACAGGTTGCAGGTCCGAAGATGCTTTTGCGGATCGGGCATGATGATTCCTTGGTCTGGCGGGCTTCCCTGGGGTGGGAGCATCTTACTCTCGGGGCCGGGCCCGGGAAAGGGTGACAAACAGGCTGTTTATGGTGCTTTATTCAGGCCTGATTGTCGATTGTTTGAGCGCTGGCGGGCGGGTGGATGTGTGCGCCTGTTGGGGGTGGTGGGCCGGGGGCATTCCGGGGCCGGCGGGAAAAAACCTGCCGCAACAAACCATTAAATGTGAGTGGTCGCTGACCTCCTGATGCGGCACTAAAAAAGGTTGCGAAATATTCCCTGTCAAGAGTTGATTCTGTAAGTTTATACAGCCTATTATCGGGTGCTCGGCTACCCGATCGCGCAAATTGCCTGTTATCCCGATATCCTCCTCAGCTATGGCGAAGCAGACCATTTTCAGCGATCGGGTAGTGCGAGTTCCCCTCACGCAATCTCCTGATTTTCTTCTGTAATTTTACGATCACTCCGGGTATTTTCCTGCTGCCGCGCCTGTTGCCTGCAAAACGGTTGCTTAAAACCTGAGGGTTTTGAGACTATGTGCGCGCTCGATTGCCACCCGGCGCAGGGATGTCTCAGTTCAGGAGGATGCATGTCCGGTCACTACTTGTCGTTTGCAGCGACCGCCGCTCTTCGGCACGATGCCGAAACCTTCATTGCCAACATTCACAAAGGGGTTCCCGCCTCCCAGTCACTGCTGTTGCAGCGGGTGCTGGATGCCTTCGTCAACCAGTGCGTGGACACCTATTTCATCGCGCCCGCCGACATTGCCGGATTGAGCCCGATGGGCCGCAAGATTCTGGTGACGGCCATCGCCACCATTCGCAAGACCATCCAGATGGTGGTGGGGCGCATCGTGCGCAAGCTGTCCAATCGCGAGATGCAGCCACTCGCGCAGTTCATGGATGAAATCCTGTTCCGCGACCGCACCGATCCGGTCGGACGCGCCTGCATTGCCTTTCCGCTGGATGAGCAGCTGGCGCAGCGGTTCCACCAGATGCAGCTGGCCAGTCAGGGACATCAGCCGCAGGTGCTGGGGGAGATTGTGGAATCCTTTCAGTTCATGGCCGACGAGGCCATTACCTACCTGTTCGACGAACCCATTGCCATGCTGCGGCTGGGGCCGGTGCTGGGCAAGATGGCGCGCATGGGCATCGATACCACGCGTTCGGTTACCGCCACGCTGATCCGCCGGATTTTCTCGACGCTGGACGAGCAGCAGCTGGGTGCCGTGCTGGACTACTTCTGCGGCCTGATCGTGAGTGAAGTGCCTGCCATTGATGCGGATTCGGCGCGCTGGAACTGGCCTGAGGCCGGTTTTGCACCTGAGTTACAGCGTTAGCGCTTGCGCGCCAGCGTAATGCCGTCGGCCATCGGCAGCAGACTGATATCCACCCGTTCATCCCCTTTCAGTTTGGTATTCAGCGCCCGCAGAGCCTGGGTATCTGCGTCCTGCACGGCTGCGTCCGCCACCCGTCCGCTCCAGAGCGTATTGTCGAAAATGATCAGGCCGTTGGGGCGGATCAATTGCAGGCAGTGTTCGTAGTAGGCGTCGTAGTTTTCCTTGTCGGCATCGATGAAGGCCAGGTCGAACTGGCCCTGTTCCTGTTCGCGCAGCAGGGATTGCAGGGTGTCGAGCGCGGGAGCCAGGTGCAGCTGTATCCGCTTGTCCACGCCGGCTTCCTGCCAGTAGCGGCGGGCGATGCCGGTCCAGTAGGCGTCGATGTCGCAGCACAGCAGCTGGCCGTTTTCCGGCAATGCTCGCGCCATGCAGATGCTGCTGTAGCCGGTGAATGTGCCGATTTCGATGATGCGGCGTGCGCCGATCAGTTGCACCAGCAGCGCCATGAACTGACCCTGCTCGGGCGCGATTTGCATGCGGGCCATGGCATCCTGCGCCGTTTCGTCCCGCAGGCGGCGCAGCAGGTCGTCTTCCCGCACCGAGTGTTCCAGCAGATAGGGGTACAGTCGTTTCAGGTCCAGTGTGGATGTGTTCGACATTCCGGTCGCTCCGTGAAGTGTGGTGTCGCGGCGGTAACGGGCCATTGTGTTATCCGCGCTCAACCCTGTTCAATGTTGCGATGGTTATAAGCTTATGCGCGACTGAGTGCGAGGCCGTTGCAGCGGCAATGTTCATAATCCCGGGCTATATCGCCGGCGTTTGTGTTTCTGTGTGGTTATAAGCTTCTAACTATTTAATCTTTTTAAAGCCGGGGTGTGGTTGTTAGCATGCCGCGCTAATACCTCGCTTTTCCGGATAGAAGTAATGGAAATTGAAATTGGATATGTCATCGCGGGTTTGGCCGTTGGTTTTATCGTCGGCATGACCGGTGTGGGTGGTGGTTCGCTGATGACGCCAATCCTGCTGTATTTCAATGTGCCGGCAGCTACGGCGGTGGGCACGGATCTGTTGTACGCCGCCTTTACCAAGGCGGGCGGGGTGGTGGCGCACCAGCGCCTGAAAAATATCGATTGGCGGATCACGACGCTACTGGCGGCTGGCAGTATTCCCGCGTCGTTGCTGACGCTGCTGGGCATGCATTACATCGGCTTTGAAAGCGGCAAGGTGGACAGCCTGATCAAGACGACCCTGGGGGTCATGCTGATCTTTACGGCGGCGGTCATTATTTTCAAACAGCCCCTGATGGCGTTTTCCCACAAGCGTGATTTCGTGCTGCTGCGTTTGCCGCAGAAGACCCGCGACATTGCCACCGTGATTACCGGCCTGGTGCTGGGCGTGGTGGTGACGGTGACGTCGATCGGTGCCGGCGCTCTGGGTACCATGGCGCTGTTCATGCTGTATCCGCTGCTGGTGACTTCGCGCCTGGTAGGCACCGAGATTGCCCATGCGGTGCCACTGACCCTGATCGCCGGATTGGGCCACGCCGGTTTCGGTAATGTGAACTGGGAGCTGCTGGTGAATCTGTTGCTGGGATCACTGCCGGGCATTTATGTGGGCAGCCACCTGACTGGCGCCATTCCCGACAAGGCGTTGCGTCCGGCGCTGGCACTGATGCTGGTGTACGCCGGTGGCAAGCTGGTGTCGATTATCTGATTGCCCTTCTGTTTATTCTTCTTCGGTGACCCACTGGATGATGTGTTCGCCGCTGGCATCGATCTGCAGCCAGCGGTCCGGGTCATCGCCCTTGCTCCAGGCGCTTTCGTTGCAGCGCACGGTTGTGTGCAGCGCGGCGAAGGCGGCCCGTCCCAGTTCCACATCATTCGCCCACGGCGTGTGCCGGCTGTTGATCCAGATCGACGTGAAGCCGGTGCGGCCCGCGTTCAGCACGATCATGCCGTCGCTGTCGTGACCCTGCCAGGTGCAGCTGAACTTGCAGCCTTTCTTGCTCTGGCCTTTCACTTTGAACGCATCGAAGCAGGGTGACAGCCACGCCAGCATCCCGTCCAGATCGTTGGATTCCACGTAGATTTCGATATCGTCCAGATAGTCCAGCGTGTCGTTGCTCATGATTCAGTTCGCCAGCAGGTTGCGCAGAATGGTTTCGTAAATGGACGACAGGGTGTCGAGGTCGTCCGCCTTGATGCGTTCGTTGAGCTGGTGGATGGTGGCGTTGACCGGCCCCAGTTCCACCACCTGTGCGCCGGTGGGGGCGATGAAGCGGCCGTCGGAGGTGCCGCCGGTGGTGGACAGCTCGGTGTCGGTGCCGGTGACGGACTTGATGGCGTCCACGGTGGCGTTGACCAGATCGCCGCGCCCGGTGAGGAAGGGCTGGCCGTACAGGGTCCAGACGATCTCGTATTCCAGCCCGAACGAGTCGAGCATGGCCTGGGTTTTCTGCTTCAGCGTGTCGGCGGTCTGCTCGGTGGAGAAGCGGAAGTTGAACACCAAGTCGACTTCGCCGGGAATGACGTTGGTGGCGCCGGTGCCGCCGTTGATGTTGGAAATCTGGAACGAGGTGGGCGGGAAGAATTCGTTGCCGTTGTCCCAGTGGGCTTTTGCCAGTGCGTCCAGTGCGGGGGCCACCTGATGGATCGGATTGCGCGCCAGATGGGGATAGGCCACATGGCCCTGCTTGCCCTTGATCTTCAGCTTCGCCCCCAGCGAGCCGCGACGGCCGTTCTTCACCACGTCGCCCACCTGGTTGGTGCTGGACGGTTCGCCGACGATGCACCAGGTGATCTTTTCGTTGCGCGCTTCCAGATGCTCCACCACTTTTACGGTGCCGTTGATGGAGGGGCCTTCCTCGTCGCTGGTGATCAGGAAGGCGATGGAGCCCCGGTGGTCCGGATGCTGTGCCACGAAGCGTTCGCACGCCGTGACCATGGCCGCCAGGCTGCCTTTCATGTCGGCGGCGCCACGTCCGCACAGCATGCCGTCTTCGATTCTGGGTTCAAACGGGTGGTGTTCCCAGCGTTCGAGCGGGCCGGTGGGCACCACGTCGGTGTGGCCGGCGAAGGCCAGGACCGGGCCGGAATCGCCGCGCCGGGCCCAGAAGTTGTCCACTTCACCGAAGCGCAGTTTTTCTGCCTTGAAGCCGATGGCTGCCAGCCGCTCGATCATGAGGGCCTGACATTCGCAGTCGTCGGGGGTGACAGAAGGCTGGGCGATCAGGTCGATGGCCAGCTGCAGGGTGGCGGACAGGTTGGACATGGGGCAGGGCATCCTCGGCGAATTCTTGGGCGCCCATGATAGCAAACCTGGACCCCGGTTTCAGGGGAACGCCTGGGCGGTTTCCACTTCTTCCGGCGTCAGCACCTTGCGCACTTCATAGTACTTGTTCCACTCGATCTTGATGGCGCGCAGGTTGCCCTGGGTGGGCTTGGGAAACGGCTTGATGCCCTTGAGTTCGAGTCCGGCCTGCATCAGCGTCAGCGCCGCCAGCTTCACTTCGTTGATATCCATGTCGCGGCCGTAATAGATGATGTTGGCGTCCGCTTCCTGGGTTTCGTCCTCGCGGTAGGGCACGACGGTGAAACCCACCTGCCGCAGCGACAGTTCGACGATCTTGCCATTCACGGTTTGAGGAATGCCCTTGATCAGCATCGGCTGCGACGGCGTGAATTCCGCCAGGATGCGGTCGCGGGTGTTGTGGGCATCGCGCATGCGGCGCACGCTGGCGTGGGTGGTGAGCCAGCCGTAGCCGGCTAGTTCTTTCAGCAGGGCGGCTTCGTCGTCGGCGGGCGGTTTCAGCTGGGCGATCAGCAGGGCCAGTTCGTCGAGGTGCTTGTATTTCCACTCTTCCACCTTGGCGAGCGCTTCTTCCTTTTCCGCCAGATGATGGAACTGCTGGGAGGTGACGATGTTGGCGTAGACGCAGACGCCGATGAACAGAAGCGACACCACGCCGATGACGGCGCCGCCGGCGATGGATTTCAGTGGCAGCAGTTTGACGGCAACGGCAAGGCCGGCGGCGAGCAGGAGCAAAAGCCAGGGCAGGAGGTAGGGCAGTGCGTGCATGGGAGTCCTTGCCAGATTTCCGGGGATCTGTAAGGAGTATAGACGGGGATGATGCAGATGATTCCGGTCGCAGATTGCCGGACACGCCGCAAGTACATCCCTGTAGGCTCGTCTGCGGCCGTCCATGGCCGCAGACGGTCCGGCAAACTGCGCCCGGCATCCCCTCATTTTTTCAGTGCCGCAGCGTAGTCCCCCA
>CAZBII010000147.1:0-11689 GCA_964491665.1 uncultured Moraxellaceae bacterium | reverse complement strand
TACTGCCTCCAGTTTGCTGTCGGTGCCGGCAGAGCGGGTGCTGGAGTCTGGACTGGATCTTCTGGATTTCTGCAAGGCCAACCAGGTTGATGAGGTGGTGGTGGCGCTGGATGAACGCCGTCGCAACATGGGTGGAAACCTGCCAATCGATTCGCTGCTGGACTGCAAGCTTGCCGGAATTGACGTCATTGACGCAGTCGGGTTCTGCGAGCGCGAAATCGGACGCATCGAGCTGAACCAGCTTGATCCCAGCTGGATGCTGTTTTCGGAAGGTTTTCGTTATTCTGGTGCGCGCGATTTTTCCAAACGGGTGTTCGACATCCTGATCTGCGTGGTCCTGCTGTTTTTTGCCTGGCCATTCATGTTGCTGACGGCGCTGGCCGTCTATCTGGAGGACGGTTCCCCGGTCCTTTACCGGCAGACGCGGGTCGGGCTGAATGGTCGTCATTTTGACCTGTTCAAGTTTCGCAGCATGAGAACCGATGCAGAGAAGAATGGTGCTGTCTGGGCCCGGCAGAATGACGATCGGGTCACGCGGGTGGGGGCTTTTATCCGCAATACCCGTCTGGATGAGCTGCCCCAGATTTACAATGTGCTGAAAGGTGACATGAGCTTTGTGGGTCCACGACCGGAGCGGCCGGAGTTTGTCGGCAACCTGAGCAAGCAGGTCCCTTTCTATGATGAGCGGCATCGGGTCAAACCCGGACTCATGGGGTGGGCCCAGCTGAAATATCCTTATGGTGCTTCCGTCGAGGATGCAGCCCAGAAGTTGCGTTATGACCTCTACTACACAAAAAATCACAGTCTGCTTTTGGACATTTTAATAGTCATTCAGACGGTTGAGGTTGTACTGTTGGGCAAGGGTGTTCGTTAAACCGGCTTTTATATCGACCAAACGGGAATCGTGATCATGAAAAAAATCGTCGTTGCTTTGCTGTGTGCAGCCGCAATTGCTGGCTGCTCCATGAATTCCGGTCAGGGGCCTGAGATCCCGAATGAGGCGCTTCAATATGACAAGGAAGTGTACAAGATCGGAATTGGCGACAACCTGTCCGTGTCGGTCTGGAAGAATCCGGATCTGTCCGTCAATATTCCGGTCCGCCCGGATGGCATGATCTCGGTACCGCTGGTTGGTGATGTGCCGGCTGCCGGCAAGGAGCCTGCCGAGTTGGCCAAGATCATTACCGCCAAGCTGGAAAATTATGTGCGCGGTCCGCAGGTTACGGTGGTTGTGACCGGGGCAGTGAGTTCCGAGTTTCTGCATCGTGTCCGTGTGACAGGCGCCGTGCAGAATCCCGCATCATTACCTTTCCAGAAGGGAATGACTATTATGGATGTAGTGCTTGTTTCGGGTGGCCTGACCCAGTTTGCTGATGCAAATGACGCCAAGCTATATCGTGTCACGGCGGAGGGCACCAAGGTCTATCCCGTTCGTTTGAAGGATATTCTGGACAAGGGTGATATCAAGACGAACTATCCCCTGCTTCCCGGTGATATCGTGACCATTCCGGAAAAACTGTTTTAAGGTTTTTTGCATCCTATGAGTAACAACTCGTCCCAGGCCGCCTACCTTTTTGAATTCATCAGGGTACTGTTGCGCGAGGCCATCCGCTACAAAACGTGGGTGGTCCTGTGTTTCGCGTGTGTCAGTCTGGTTGTGCTTGGGGCGGGACTGGTCTTTCCCAAGAAATTCATTTCTTCCACCACGATTCACGCGGACCAGCAGAACATTATCAAGCCTCTGCTGGAGGGGCAGGCTGCCACCACATCGGTGTCTGATCAGGCCCGGATTGTGAATGAAGTCGTGATGTCCCCGCGTTTGCTGCAGCAGGTTGTGATTGATCTGGGACTGGCAGCTGATCCGGACAATCAGTTGGCGGTGGAAGCAGAGGTCAACAAGTTGCGCGGTGGTCTGCGGGTTGAGAACATGGGGACGGATTTCATCAAGATCCAGTTCATGGGCAGCGATCCAAGTCGGGTTTACAACACGCTGTCGAAAGTGACAGATCTGTTTCTGAAAAATTCGTCCGAGAATAAACGCAAGGAAAGTAGCGAGGCTTACCGCTTTATCGACAAGCAGGTGAAGACCTACAAGGCCCAGTTGCAGGAAGCGGATGAGAAGCTGAAGAATTTCACGGCAAACAATTTCGATGGTACCGAGGACTCGGTCAAGGCCCGGATTGCCGATCTGAGACAGGAAATCGAAACGATCAAGCTTGATATTGAGGAGGCCAGCACTCGTGTCTTTTCGCTGGAAAAAGAGCTGTCGTCGGAGAGCCAGTTTGTCGAGCGCCGGTTCCGTTCTGATGTTTATCGTGAACAGCTGATGGAAGCGCAGGCACGACTGGATACTCTCAAACTGACCTATACCGATGACTATCCTGATGTGGTTGCGCTGCGGCATCAGATCGAAGACATGAAGCGGGCAATGCGGGAGACGGATCAGCGGCAGGCTCGCTCCGAGAGAAACAATTCGGCCGATTCCAATCTCAATCCGTTGTACGAGGATCTGCGCAAGCGCATTGCCACGGAAAAGGTGGAGCTTGATTCCAAGCGTCGCCGTCTTGACCGCACTGAAAACATTCTCAAGGAAGAATACGCACGCCTGCAGCGCATTGCGACCCGGCAGGCTGAACTGGCGGAATTGACCCGTGATTATGACGTCAATAAATCCATTTACGAGAATATGCTTGAGCGGAAGGAAAAGGCCCGGCTGTCGATGACGCTCGATGTGGAAGGGCAGGGTGTTACATTCCGCGTGCAGGAACCCGCCACCTATCCGCTCACGCCCAATGGTCTGCGCTTCATGCATTTTGTTTTGCTGGGACCGTTGCTGGGTGTGCTGGCTCCGGTCGGTGTACTGGTTCTTTATGTGCAGTTTGATCCCAGAATCCGTTTCCGGGGCCAGCTTGAGGCTGCCTCCAAGGTGCCCATTCTCGGTGTGGTTCCCCATATTGCCAGCCCGTTATCCAAGCGTGTCATGCGCAGCGACGTTATTCTGCTGGGTGGTTTCCTGTTCCTGGTGATGTGCGTGTATCTTTCCATTGCGCTGGCGCGCCACAAAGGTCTGATTTGATGGACAAAGACAATTTCGCCGACGGCAAGCAGAGACGGTCACAGGTGGTAGATTTGCCAAAACAGCCAGGAGCCGGCGCAAAGATTGCCAATATGGCCGAACTGGGCAGGATGTCCATTGAGGAAATGGCAGAGCGCAAAATCGTGTATCCCGGCATGCCGAACAAGGGCGTGCTGAACACCTTCCGTGAGTTGCGCACGCAGCTGCTGAAGATGGCGGGTAATTCCAATTTTGTGCTCATGGTGACATCCCTCACCACGGATGCGGGCAGCAGTTTTGTGGCGACCAATCTGGGGGCGGTCTTCGCGCTGGATAAAACCAAGACGGCGTTGCTTATCGACTGCAACCTGTATGATCCGTCGCTGGAGAAGCTGCTCGACGTGGAGCCGGATTACGGCCTGACGGATTACCTGGCAGAAGAAAAACTGGATGTGAACGACATCATCTATGCGACTGGCATTCCGCGCTTGCGCGTGGTTCCGGTGGGGACGCATACGGAAGGTGGTGCGGAATATTTTTCCTCGGCACGGATGGCGGGGTTTATCGAAAACCTGAAAAAGCGCTATCCCGACCGCTATCTCATCCTCGACGTGCCGCCGATCGGCATGTGGGCTGAAGCGCGGATTCTGGCTGAACTCAGCGATTTTGTTTTGATGGTGGTTCCCTACGGGCGTGTGAACGAAGCCCAGGTTGCCAGTGCTGTCGACATGATCAGTGAAGAGAAACTGGCCGGTATCGTTTTCAATAATTGATCATCAAACCTCGGGATCCGAGAGGTTATCCTATGCGTGGAGTTAAATACCCCTCAGTGGGGCTGGCATTGTTTTGTGTGGCGACTCCTGGTTTGTCGCTGGAAAAGGGGATTTCCGGCGGTCTCAGCACCGAGTGGACCGACAACGTCTATCTGACGGCCAACGACCGGCGCAATGACGTGCTGGAAACGCTGAACCTGGGTGCGAACCTGGCCGACCAGGAATCCCTTTATCAATACGGTCTGGACTACATCGTCGATTACGAACGTTATGAACGTGAGTCCTACGACGCAACGACCAGTTACAACGGTACTGCCTTTCTGAACCTGTCGTTCCTGCCCCGCCGTTTCGAATGGTATTCGGCCGTTCAGTCCGAAACGACCCTGGTACAGAGTTCATCCGCCGATACGCCGGACAACCGCGACCAGCGCGACATGTTCATGACGTCGCCGCGCCTGACTGTGATTTCCCTGCCACGCGACACGGTGACGCTGGCGGCTGAAGCTGAAAAGGTGGTATTCCGTGAGTCGGACCAGAGCGACAGCGACCGGCTGGGCGGGGATCTGACATGGGTGCATGCGCTTTCGCCCTTGCTGGATCTGAATGCCAAGGCCTCGCAGCAACAGGTGGATTTTGATGTTGCGAGCGATTACGACACAACCAATTACCAGGTTGGATTCACTCGCCGGATCAATGGCGGCAGCATTTCCGTCGCGGCGGGAAAGACCACTATCGAACCCGAGACCGGCGAGAAATTCGATGGCGCCCAGTATCAGGCGGATGCGAACTGGAGTTCCGAGCCGCACTCGCTGACCTTTCAGGCCTATCGCGATCTGACGGATACCAGCGTGGGTCTGGCGGGCGAAGTGGAAACCACCGGACAGGTGACGCCGGCCGATATTGAAACCGGAGATGTCACCCTGGTGACCCGCACACATTATCTGGCGGGATATGGTTACGGTTTCACCGGTTCGTTCAGCATCAATACCAATCTGTATTTCGATGAAGAGCAGGCTGAAGACGACAGCACTGACGTTATCCGTAAAGGGATTGGCCTGATCGCTTCCCGTGAACTGTCACCGGAAATGCGGGCGTCTTTCGAGTTTGATTTCGAGCGCTACGACAGCACCGATATCGATGCCATTCCGGTCGAGCAGGTGGATTACACGCGGCGCTACATCATCAGCTTCGAGCGCGACTTCTACGAGCGTCTGCGGGCGAATGTCTGGTTGCGTCGTGAGGAAAGCAATCGTGAACTGGATGTTGCCAGTTACGAGCAGCATGCCGTTGGCGCTGGCCTTCAGGTGACGTTCTGACAGTTGTAGTGGTGGCCTGACTTTATGTGTGGTGTTGCGGGAATAATCGGTCCTTATCCGTTTGAAGGCAGTCCGGTCAACGTGGCATCACGCATGGCTGCCCAGTTGCACCATCGCGGGCCGGATGGCGCTGCCTACTACCACGACAGCGACGCGCTGCTGGTGCATACGCGGCTCAGCATCATTGATCTGAGCGGAGGCACACAACCCATTCACAACGAAGACAAGTCCGTCTGGATTGTTTTCAACGGTGAAATTTTCAATTACGTCGAGCTGCGGGAGGATCTGATCGCCCGCGGTCATCGCTTTTATACCCACTGCGACACTGAAGTCATCGTTCACCTGTATGAAGAGTACGGGCTCGACTTCGTGCACCAGCTGAATGGCCAGTTTGCGATTGCGCTGTGGGATCTGCGGTCCCGTGTATGCATTTTGCTGCGAGATCGGGTCGGCATCGCGCCGCTGTATTACAAGCTGGAGCAGGGGCGCCTGATCTTTGCGTCCGAGATCAAGGCCATTCTGGAAACACAGGCGACATCGCCGACCATCAATCCGGCCGCCATCAATGAAATTCTCACACTGTGGACGACGCTGCCGGAAGTGACGCCGTTCCAGGATATCAAGGCGCTGCCGCCCGGCTACCTGGCGGTGTTCCGGCAGGGCCAGCTCACGTTGCGCCAGTACTGGGATCATGCGTATCCGCAGGAAGCGTCGGATTTCATTTCCGATGAGAACAGCGCCTGCGAAACCATTCGCGAGCTGCTGTTTGATGCCACGCGGATTCGGCTGCGCTCGGATGTGCCGGTGGGTGCCTATCTGTCGGGCGGTCTGGATTCCTCGATCCTGGCCGCCGTCATCAAGCAGTTCAAGGACACGCGCCTGTCGACCTTTTCAATTTCATTTTCGGATGAAGGTCATGATGAAAAGCCGCACCAGATGAGCATGGTGAAATTCCTGGGGACCGAGCACAAGAACGTGCATTGCGAGAATCAGGATATCGGTGAACGATTTCTGTCGTCGCTGTGGCACACGGAATTTCCGATCGTGCGCACGGCACCGGTGCCGATGGGCATCCTGTCGGGGCTGGCGCATGACAATGGTTACAAGGTGGTGCTGACCGGCGAAGGCGCGGACGAAATCTTTGGCGGCTACGACCTGTTCAAGGAAACCAAGATCCGCCATTTCTGGGGCGCGCAACCGGCGTCCACGGCGCGGGCGGCATTGCTGGCCAAGCTGTATCCCTATCTGGATCTCAACCAGCAGGGCTCCAATTCATTTGTGCGCCACTTCTTTGGCATCGGCGTGAATGATCGTGACCAGCCGCTGTTTTCCCATCTGACGCGTATGAGTTCCACCGGAAAGATCAAGGCGTTCCTTTCCGAAAATGTGCGTGAGCAGAATCAGGATGCGGTGGCGGAGCGTTTGATTGCGTCGCTGCCAGCGTCGTTCCAGAACTGGAACTGGTTGAACAAGGCGCAGTATCTGGAAATCAAGACGCTGATGGCCTGCTATCTGCTGACGTCGCAGGGTGACCGGATGCTGATGAGTCATTCCGTCGAGGGCCGTTTTCCGTATCTGGATCACCGCCTGATGGAATACGCCAACCGGCTGCATCCGCGTCTGAAAATGAAGGTGCTGCAGGAGAAATACATTCTGCGCAAGGCGATGGCGCAGTATCTGCCGCCGGAAATTGCGTACCGAGTGAAGCAGCCCTATCGCGCGCCCAACATTCCTTCCTTCTTCAATGAGAACCGGCCGGACTATGTCGACGAGTTGCTGGCCCCCGCCATGCTGCGCGAGTTCGGTGTTTTCGACGAGAAGAAGGTGTCGCTGCTGCTGAAGAAGGTGCTGGCCGGTCGCAGCAGCAGTTATGCCGACAACATGGCAGTGGTGTCGATCCTGTCGACGCAAGCCATCTGCCATCTGTTCATCAAGGAGTTCGCGTCCCGCTTTGGCGTGCGTCAGCCGGCGCGGGAGCAGGCGATGTTACGCATCAGTTGACGGCGTTGCCGGTGCGCGCAACTGCAGTGCGCCGGCAAATTCCCGCAGATATTTTTCCTCCGCCGTGCAGTCACTGGCGCATTCCGTCGCGATGAAAGTCAGCGACGCCCCGAATTTCCCTTCCAGCAAATGCAGCGCCTGCAACAGTTTGGCGGTCTTCAGCGACACGGTGTTCTGCTCTCCCACGGTAAACCAGTACATCACCAGTTGATGACGGCGGCTGGAGCGCGCAATGGTGGCCACGGCAATCTCGCCCAGCGGTTGAATCCGGGTGACGCGGGTGTCGACGAGATGCCAAGGCGCGGGAAAATAATCGTCACGGTAATCGCGGATTTCATCCTGCCAGGGGGCGCCGAATTCGTGGCGGATGAAGGTGACGGGTGTGGCGAGGCCCGGCGCGATATGGCGTGTCACTCTGGCATGATGGCTGCCGTGAATGGCGGGTTGCCAGGGAATCAGTGGAACGGCGGCGGATGTCGGCGCTGCTGTTTCCCAGACCGGTATTGCCGGGTGTGACGCGTGCTTGAGCGCGCTGGCAAGTCCGAGCGCGCTCAGCAGCACAGTTGCGGTCAGTAGCAGGGCCCGGCGGGAGAGGAGTGTCACCACCTGTGTCCGAGCGGTGTTGCCGGAAGCATCCGTTTCCGGCGGTGCGGACAGCCGGTATGCAAACCAGTAGAACGGCAGCAGGCTGACGGCATACAGAATCCAGCCGAAGTTGTTGTGATCCTTCACCAGCGGATGCTGCATGTCGGTCAGGTGCCCGGCCATGACAATGACGGCCACGCGAATCCAGTTGGTCAGCATCGCCAGAAAGATGCCGGCTGCCACCAGCAGAAGTTGCCGGCGCAGTCCTTTAACGAACCAGTAGGCATACAGGCTGGCCAGCGACGCGGATGTGAGGAAGTATTTGAGACCCGAACAGCCATCGGCTACTGCGAAAGAACCGGCTGGAATGGTGATGATGTTGCCGTCGATGGCCAGCGAAATCCCCGCCAGACCCAGCAGCGCGCCCGCCACAGTGGTGGTGATGGCTTGCAGGACGCCCACCAGCGGTTGCCACAGGGGCAGCGCAAACACCAGAAATCCCACGGGGAAGAGCAGGGTGCGCGTGGCACGCCAGCCCAGCACGGTCCACAGCGCCAGTACCAGCACGTACGGCAGCGCAATGGCCTGCGCCGACTGGATGCTGATCAGGTTCAGCAGATGCGCTCCCAGCGCGACTCCCAGCAGCGGCAGGGCCAGCCAAAAATGGGGCGACACCCGCTCGTATTCCAGCTGCGCGTTTTTCACGGCCAGCTGCACCAGCACCAGCAGACCAATGAGCCAGCCGTGGGAATAGGGATCGTCCGATCCCGACCAGCGTGCAAACAGTTCCAGCCACAGTGGATAGCAGGACACCAGCAGCAGCACGACCAGCGCGGCGACCGGCGATTTCACAAATGAAAGCAGAATGCGTTGCAGCGACTTCAGTTGCAGTGCCGTCATCGGATCAATGCTGCTCCGGGTTGAATGACATCAGGGAGCTTTGCGCACTTCGGCCAGATGGCCGGCAATTTCCTGATTGTCCGGCAGCAGTGTTGCCGCCTTTTCCAGCGCTTCCAGTGCACTCTTCTTGTCACCGCTCCTGAAGGCAATCCAGCCGTAGGTATCCAGAATGGAAGGATTGTCCGGGTTGAGCTGGCGCGCTTCGTCCGCATGTTTTTTCGCATTGGCCAGATCGCCGGCTTCCAGCAGCAGCCAGGCCAGATTGTTGAGCACGGCGGACTGGCGCGGATTGAGGGCCAGTGATTTGCGATAGACGTTGATGGCGTCGCTGGCGCGGCCGTTTTCCTGGCGGAACAGACCCTCGATGGTCAGCGCCTGATAGCTGTTGGGCAGACGCTGCTGCCACTCGGCCAGGAATTTTTCACGGGCATCAGCCGGGTCTTTCTGCATGTGCGACCAGAGCAGGTTGCCGACGCGATCAGTGGCCTGCAGCTTCCAGGCGCTCTGGTAGCCTTCGAGCGCGGCTTGCGTTTCCCCCCGGGCCTGCGCCAGATCAGCTGCGGCCACCAGGGCGGTATGGGATTCCGGTGCGGTCTGGGCAATCTCGGCCACCAGCTTGTCCGCCGCCTTCAGGTTCTTTTCTTCCAGCTCGACATTGACCAGCAGGTGCATGAGTTCGACGTTGTCCGGCGCGATCTGCAAACCGTCCATGATGGTTTCGCGGGCGTTTGCAAACTGGCGGTTGGCGGCTTCCTGCTGGGCCTGCAGCCAGTAGAGCCGGCTGGCCAGCGCGGTGGTGGCCGGGTTGAAAGCGGAGCGGGCGAGGGCGGATTCGGCGTGTTTCAGCGCTACATCAATTTTGCCCTGTCCCATCTGATATTGGGCCTGCACGAAATCCGGGCCCCACGCATTGGCGTTCTGCTGCGAGAGGTCGTCAAGGAAACGCAGCGCGGCAGTATCTTCTTTTTGCGCGATGTAGGCCTGCACGATCGCGGAAAGCGCAAACAGATCGTCAGGATTGAGTGCGACCAGCTCCTTGCCGAACCGCAGCTGGTTCTGCGGATCGCGGGCGGTGGCGTAACGCGCCACCTGGGCACGCAGCACCGACACATCGGCAGGCGCTGCGGCATAGGCCTTGTCCAGCAGGGTTGCGGCCCGTTTCTGGTCAGAACCCAGCAACGCCAGTCCGGCCAGCGCCTGACTCTGCGGCGCCGGCGAGCCCGACAGTTTGGTGATGAGTTCCGCCAGCTTCGCGTCCTTCTTCATCGCGCGGTACTGCTTCACCAGCCGTTCCTGCAGGACGATATCGTCGGGGTTGGCAGCCAGAGCGGCTTCCAGCTGTTCGGCGGCGGCTTCCAGCTTGCCCTGGCGGTTGAAGGTGTCGGCCAGCGCCAGACGCAGACGGGCGCGGGAAGGGTCCAGCTTGAGCGCGGCTTTCAGTACGGCTATACCCTGATCCGTCTTGCCGGTGGCCAGCAGCGACAGACCATACACGCCCTGGATGTCGGGATCGTCCGGATGTTCCGCCACGCTGGCCTCGATGGCTTTCAGCGCCTGGGCGGGATTCTGCAGGCGCAGCTGGGATTCGGCGTAGGCGCGCAGCGTAACCGGCGATGCTGTTTCCGGATCGACCGTGTCTTCGAACAGCTGGGCGGCTTCGCGGAATTCTCCCTGCTGGAATTTCAGCAGACCCAGCAGCGAACCGGCCACAGCAGCATGCTCGGTGCTGTACAGACGGCTCAGCGTTTCTTCCGCCTGCTTCACATTCCCGCTCTTGAGCTGGTCCACCGCCGACTGGAATTCCGACTGCATCTCCTGCGCCTTGGGGCTGGCGTCGGCAATCAGCTTGGAATAGACCATCGCTTCCACCGAGCGACCCTGCCGGCTCAGGGTGGACACCATCGCCTGCAGGATGCTCATGCGCTGCAGCGTCATGCTGTCGGTGGTGGGCAGCGCCATCAGGGCCTGGCTCAGCAGGTCTTCCGCGCTTTCATAGTCTTCCGCCTGCAGGCGCAGACGGGCTTTTTCGAGCAGGGCTTCGATGCTGGCTGGGTGAAGTGCCAGCGCCTTGTCGAGTGCCGCCACCTGCTGTTCCGGATTCTGCCGCACCAACCAGATGCGCGAGCGGATGACTTCCAGACTGGCCTGCTGCTCCGGCTTTTGCATGCGGCCGGCGAGCGTGTCGAGAATGCGGGCCGCGTCGTCGGTGCGGTTCTGCTGGATCAGGCTGCGCGCCAGCATCATCTGGAAGGCATCGGAATTGCGGGCGTCGTCGCGGTTTTCCAGCGGCTGCAACACCGCCTGCAGGGACTTGAACTTGCCCTGGTGGTAATAGGTTTCCGCCAGCAGCGCCACTACATCCAGGTTGTCCTGCGGCAGCGCTTTCAGCACTTTCACCGCGCCGGCGTAATTGCCCTGCTGCAGATAGACGCGCGCCAGCAGCAGATACGCATCCAGGCTGTTGCCGTTTTCCTTGAGCGCATTTTTGATTTCGATGGACGCCGCATTGAACTGGCCCTGGGCAAAGTAGCTTTCCGCGCGCTTGAGGACCTCTGCCGATTTGTCACTGGTTTTGGCGGATTCCTCGCATCCGGCCACCAGGAACAGGGCAGTGGCAATCGCGATGGCGCGGGTAATGCGTGGCGGCATGATTCAGTCCTTGCAGTTTTCGGCTACGTGAATGCTGTATTTCTTGATGAGGTCGTACAGGGTGGGACGGGTGATGCCCAGCAGTTTGGCGGCGGCGGAAATGTTGCCGTCGGACATGCTGATGGCACGCACGATGGCGGCACGCTCGGCGTCGTGACGCACGGTGCGCAGGTTGAGGGAAATATCCTCCGCCTGCGGCAGGCCGAGATCCGCAATGCCGATGTTGCGCTGATCGCACATGATCACGGCGCGCTTGATCTTGTTTTCCATTTCGCGGATGTTGCCCGGCCATTCATAGGATTCGACAGCGGCCGCCGCTTCCGGCGTGAAGCCGCGAATGCTTTTGTTCAGCTGCTCCACATATTTGTTCAGCAGGTCACTGCCCATGCGGGTGACTACCGGTGTGCGGG
>CAZBII010000146.1:0-11800 GCA_964491665.1 uncultured Moraxellaceae bacterium | reverse complement strand
TTCGTCAACCTCACGCTGGGCGTCATCTCGCGCGTGGCGCCGCAGATGAATATCATCGCGGTGGGTTTTCCCTTCACCATGGTACTGGGGCTGGTGATCATCTGGCTGACACTGGGTAACGTGTTGCCGCAGTACGAACGTCTGAGCGATGAAGCGTTTGAAATGGTGAGCGACATGCTGAAACCGCTCCCAGCGCCGACGCCGTGAAGACCGGATTCCGATGAGCAGAGTGGTAGGCTGACATGGCCGAAAACGAAGACGGGCAGGAACGCTCCGAAGACCCCTCCGGTAAAAAACTCGAAGAGGCGCGTAAAAAGGGCCAGATTCCCCGTTCCCGCGAACTGGGCAGCGTGGCCGTGATGATTGTCGGCGCGCTGGGCTTGCTGATGTTCGGTGACGGGCTGATTCGCGCGGGGCAGGAAGTTTTTCATATCAGCTACGAAATCAGTCTGGACGATCTGCAGGACCCTGATCTGGCCATGCACCGGCTGCTGGAAGCGGCCACGGTTGCACTGTCGGCGCTGGTGCCCTTTTTTGTTGTGCTGGCGGTGGCAGCGGTGGGTATTCCGCCGCTGGTGGGTGGCCTGAACTTTTCCTTTGAGTCGGTGCAGCCGAAACTGTCAAAACTGAATCCGCTGTCCGGCCTGAAGAAAATGTTCTCCATGCAGTCGCTGGTGGAACTGGGCAAATCCATCGCCAAGTTTCTGCTGGTGGCCGGTGCGGCAGTCATCATTCTGAATGCCAATCGCGACCGCTTTCTGGCACTGGGTTTTCAGGACCCGGAAATGGCCATGGCGGAGGGCATTTCCATCGTGATCTGGGCTTTCTTTTTTCTGTGTTGCACGTTGCTGCTGATTGCCGCCGTGGATGTGCCATTCCAGCTGTACCAGTACAAGAAGCAGCTGATGATGACCAAGCAGGAAGTGCGTGACGAATACAAGGAAACTGAAGGCAAGCCGGAAGTGAAGGGCAAGATCCGGTCGAAGCAGAAGGAAATTGCCTTCAGTCGCATGATGGCGGCGGTGCCGCAGGCGGATGTGGTCATCACCAACCCGACCCACTTTGCGGTAGCGCTGAAATACGATCCGGAAAAGGGCGGCGCGCCGGTTCTGGTGGCCAAGGGTGCCGATTTCATTGCCGAGCAGATCAAGAAGGTGGCGCTGGCCAATGATGTGCTGATCCTGAATTCGCCGCCGCTGGCGCGCTCCATTTATTACCACACCGAAATCGACCGGGAAATTCCGCAGGGACTGTATGTGGCAGTGGCGCAGATTCTGGCGTATGTATTCCAGCTGAAACGGTTTCAGCAGGGCATGGGTCCGAATCCCGGCGTTCTGCCGGACGTGCCGATTCCCGATACCATGAAGCGCTAACCTTCTCATTCCACGGAAAAATTTTCCGCCCGCCGGCTTTGCGACAGCCATCGTCTGAACAGGCACGATCCTTGCGATAACACTGCATGAGCGCCGGGAACGTCAATTTTCCAGCGTCGTGTTTTTACATTGTTGTGTCTTGTCGTGTCGCGCGAAGGTGTTATGGCTACAGGTGTTGCTGCACAAACCAAAAGTCTGCTGAAGCAGGGCAATCTGGGCGCTCCGCTATTCCTGCTGATCATCATGGCGATGATGACGCTGCCCATGCCACCGTTCCTGCTCGACGTGCTGTTCACGTTCAATATTGCGCTGTCGCTGGTGGTGCTGCTGGTGGCCGTGTACAGCCTGCGGCCGCTGGATTTCGCTACCTTTCCCACCATTCTGCTGGTCGCCACGTTGCTGCGGCTGGCGCTGAACGTGGCTTCCACCCGCGTGGTGCTGCTGCACGGCCACGAAGGCGGCGATGCTGCCGGTAAAGTTATCGAAGCCTTCGGCGAAGTGGTGATTGGCGGTAACTATGCCGTGGGTATCGTGGTGTTTGCGATTCTGGTGATCATCAACTTTGCGGTGGTGACCAAGGGCGCGGGGCGGATTTCGGAAGTGAGTGCGCGGTTCACCCTGGATGCCATGCCAGGCAAGCAGATGTCGATCGACGCCGACCTGAATGCCGGCATCATCAATCAGGAAGAAGCGAAAAAGCGCCGTCAGGAAGTGTCATCGGAAGCGGATTTCTACGGCGCGATGGACGGCGCCAGCAAGTTCGTGCGCGGCGACGCGGTGGCGGGCATCCTGATCCTGTTCATTAACATCATTGGCGGCATTGCCATTGGCATGGCGCAGTACGAGCTGGGTTTTGCCGAAGCGCTGAAAGTCTACGCCCTGCTGACCATCGGTGATGGTCTGGTGGCGCAGATTCCGTCGCTGCTGCTGTCTACCGCCGCCGCCATCATCGTGACCCGCGTGAACAGCTCGGAAGAACTGGGCGCGCAGGTGATGCGCCAAATGTTTGGCACGCCGCAGGCGCTCGCCATTTCCGCCGCCATCCTCACCATCATGGGTTTGATTCCCGGCATGCCGCATGTGGCGTTTCTGGGGCTGGCAGTGCTGTGCGGCGGTGGCGCCTACTGGATTTATTACCGCAAGAAAGTAGCGGAGAGTCCGGCCGCCGTGGCGGCAGTGCGCGAGAAACAGCTGGAAGAAATGGCAGCGGCGCGGGAAAGCGAATTCAAGGAGCTGGGCTGGGATGATGTGCAGCCGGTGGATTCCATCGGTCTGGAAGTGGGTTACCGCCTGATTCCGCTGGTGGACAAGGGGCAGGGTGGCCAGCTGCTGGGACGGATCAAGGGTGTGCGGAAAAAACTGTCGCAGGAGCTGGGTTTCCTGATGCCGTCGGTGCACATTCGCGACAACCTGGACCTGCTGCCCAATGCCTATCGCGTCACGCTGATGGGCGTCGCCATTGATGAAGCCGAAGTGCATGCCGACCGCGAACTGGCGATCAACCCGGGTCAGGTTTTTGGCACCGTCAATGGCATCGAATGCAAGGACCCGGCGTTCGGACTGGATGCGGTGTGGATCGAACCGTCGCAGCGGGACCAGGCGCAGACGATGGGTTACACGGTGGTGGATGCCAGCACGGTGGTGGCCACGCACCTGAACCAGATCATGCTGAAACACGCGCACGAACTGCTGGGCTTCGAGGAAGTGCAGCAGCTGCTCGACAACCTGCGCAAGAGCTCGCCCAAGCTGGTGGAAAATCTGGTGCCGAATCCCTTGCCGCTCAGCAAGTTGCATAAAGTGTTGCAAAACCTGCTGCAGGAAGGCGTGCCGATCCGCGACATCCGCACCATCGCCGAAGCGCTGGCCGAGATTGCGCCGAAGAGCCAGGATGCCGATGCGCTGACGTCCGCTGCGCGCGTCTCGCTGGCGCGTCTGATTGTGCAAACCATCTATGGTGTGAACCGTGAATTGCCGGTGATCACGCTGCAACCGGAGCTGGAACAGTTGTTGCTTCAGTCGGTACAGCAAGCACTGAATTCTGGCGGTACCCCCAGTGACGCCATCATCGAACCGGGCCTTGCGGAAAAATTGCAGCGCTCGGTTTCGAAGGCAGCACAGAAGCAGGAAGTGTCAGGCAATCCTGCGGTGCTGCTGGTATCCCAGGGCATCCGGCCGATGCTGTCGCGGTTCCTGCGCTTCAGTGTGTCGGGCTTGCATGTGTTGTCGTACAACGAAGTTCCCGACAACAAACAAATCACCATCACAGCGTCTGTCGGCCAGTAACGGCGAGACCGGGAAAAGGGTAAAGCATCATGAATACACAGAAATTCAACGCGCCGGATATGCGTCAAGCCCTGAAAATGGTACGCGATCAGCTGGGTGCCGATGCGGTCATTCTTTCCAATCGCAAAGTGGCCGGCGGCATCGAAATCATCGCCGCAGCAGACTACGGTACGTTTGTGGCGGAACACAACGCCCGCGAGCGCAAGGCCAATCATGTACCGCCGTTCATGGATGACAGCGCGCCAATGGCGGCACCGGCACAGGGTGATCCTGCGCGCGTGGTCCAGCCGGGCAAGGCGGCCGATTCGCAACGCGCCGCGGCCAGCCGCCAGTTCAGTGACGTCTGGCTGAAGCAGCTCGACAACGTCCGTCAGGAAACCGCCGCTGAACCGCGTGTGGAAATCAGCGCGCAGGCCCGTGCCCAGCAGCAGGCGACAGCACGTCCGGCACAGCCTGCCAACGCGCAGCCGCGTGCTGCGGCACCCGTGCCGGCTCCTATGCCCAACGCTGAACTCGCTGCCATGCGCAGTGAAATCAGTCAGTTGCGCAGCATGCTCAACGTGCAGCTGGCGAATGTATCCTGGGGTGATTTCAGCTACCGGCATCCGCTGGAAGCCAACGTTTTCAAACGTCTGACCCGGCTGGGTCTGTCGCCGGCGCTGTGTCGCAAGCTGATCCGCAACCTGACACCGGAAATGGATACCAAAACCGCGTGGCAGCATGCGCTGAAGGAACTGGGCGACGATCTGCCGCTGATGCAGGAAGACATTCTCGCGCACGGCGGCATCTTTGCCTTCGTTGGTCCAGCCGGCGTGGGCAAGACCACCACCATCGCCAAACTGGCCACCCGCTATGTGCTGGAACACGGCGCCGAGGACATCGCACTGGTCACCACTGACAGCTATCGCATTGCCGGCCATGAACAATTGAGCACGCTGGGCCGCATCCTGAAAATCCCCGTGCGGGTGGTCACCGAGCAGAACACGCTCGAGCAGATCCTGCGCGGACTGTCCCGCAAGAAACTGGTGCTGATCGACACCGCCGGCCTCAGCCACAAGGACCAGGTGCACCGCGAGCAGATGACCCTGCTGGAAAACATGGGCGCCAATGTCCAGCGCTGGCTGGTGTTGTCCTCCACCTGCCAGCGCCGGATTCTTGACAAGGCAGTCGACGACTACAAGCACTTGAATCTGGAAGGATGTGTGTTCACAAAACTGGACGAATCCGCCTCTTTGGGCGAGGCTTTAAGTGTAGCAATCGAAGCGCAGTTACCCATTGCCTACATAACCGACGGCCAGAACATTCCGGACGACATCGCCCGCCCGCAGCCATCCCGCCTGATCAACCACGCCATTGCCCTGGCGAAAGAGAGTCGGGCCGATGACAGCCTGGTGGCAGATATGTACAGCGACGCACTGGCGGCAACGCCTTCCGGTCTGGCCTACGCGTAACGACGCTAAGTAAAGGTGTTTGTGAATTCATTTATGAGTACTCATCCAGTACAGGTCATCGCAGTAACCGGTGGCAAGGGCGGTGTCGGCAAAAGCAACGTCACCATCAACCTGGGCATGTGCCTGGCGGAAATGGGGCGGCGCGTTGTATTGCTGGACGCGGACCTGGGGCTGGCGAATCTGGACATTCTGCTCGGCATTACCGCACGGGAAAACCTGTCCCATGTGCTGAAAGGCGAGTGCAGCCTGCGTGACATTCTGGTGGACGGTCCCGGCGGAATGAAAATCGTGCCGGCGTCTTCCGGTGTGGTGGAGCTGGTGAATCTGGGAGCCCGCGAACATGCCGGCCTGATCCATGCGTTCAGCGAACTCAGTGGCGATGTCGACGTGCTGCTGATCGATACCGCCGCCGGCATTTCCGACATGGTGATGAGTTTTGTCACCGCCGCGCAGGAAAGTCTGTTCGTCGTCACCAACGAACCCACATCGATTACCGACGCGTATGCCATGATCAAGCTGTTGAATCAGAAGCATGGCATGCACCGTTTCAATATTCTGGCGAACATGGTGCGCAGCCAGCAGGAAGGGCGGGAACTCTACGCAAAACTGTCCCGCGTGACCGACCGGTTTCTGGATGTCGCACTACAATTTATCGGATGCATTCCTTTTGACGAATACGTGCGCAAGGCTGTCCAGCGGCAGAAGCCGGTGGTGGAGGCCTATCCGCGCAGCAAGGCCGCACTGGCGTTTCGCACGCTGGCCAACAAGGTCGACAGCTGGCCGTTGCCGACCACGCCGCGCGGACACCTTGAGTTCTTCGTGGATCGTCTGGTGCAGGGAGCCGCCGTCAGGTAGCAGGGCGCAACATGCAGGGTGTCAACCGGTACACTATGTACAGTGATGAATCGGCACCACCACTCGCAGTCCTGGTGGAACAGCACACGCCGCTGGTGAAGCGCATTGCGCATCATCTGCTGGCGCGTCTGCCGGCCAATGTGTCGGTGGAGGATCTTTATCAGGCCGGCATGATCGGCCTGCTCGATGCCATCAAGCGATTCGACAACTCCAAGGGCGCCAGTTTCGAAACCTACGCCGGGATCCGCATTCGCGGTGCCATGGTGGACGAAGTGCGCAAGGGCGAATGGGCGCCACGCTCGGTTCATCGCAATGCCCGCCGCATCCAGGAAGCGATTCGTGCCGTGGAATTCCGCACCGGTCGCGACGCCAGTGACCGCGAAGTGGCCGCTGAGCTGCAGATCAGCCTCGATGACTATCACGGCATGCTGCAGGACAGCATGGCTACCCGTCTGTTCAGCATGAGCGACCTGGAATCCCCCGACGAACACATCGACACCAGCCTGCAGGACCGCCATTCCGACAATCCGCTGGACGAACTCACCGGCGAAAACTTCCGCCAGAATCTCGCTGCCGCCATCGAAACCCTGTCCGAGCGCGAACAGCTGGTGCTGTCCCTCTATTACGAAGAAGAGCTGAACCTGAAGGAAATCGGCGAGGTGCTGGGTGTCAGCGAGTCCCGCGTCAGCCAGATTCACAGCCAGGCTGCTCACCGCCTGCGCGCCCGTCTGCGCGAGTGGCTTTGATTCCTCTGGAAAAACTGGATACCCCGGATTCTGCTACTAGACTTATGCAGGTATGGGACAAATTCCTGAACAAACCCGTGTAGTTAACAGTGTTCAATGGAGGCAGCCTTGAACAAGAACATGAAAATTCTCATCGTCGACGACTTCTCCACGATGAGGCGGATCATCAAAAACCTGCTGCGTGACCTCGGCTTCACCAATACCCAGGAAGCGGATGACGGAAATTCGGCACTGCCATTGCTCAAGGCTTCAGATTTCGATTTTCTTATTACCGACTGGAATATGCCGGGCATGACCGGCATTGACCTGCTCAAGGCCGTGCGCGCCGATGAAAAGCTGAAAACCCTGCCGGTGCTGATGGTGACCGCCGAAGCCAAGCGCGAGCAGATCATCGAGGCAGCCCAGGCCGGGGTGAACGGCTATGTGGTCAAACCTTTCACTGCGCAGGCGCTGAAAGAGAAGATCGAAAAAATCTTTGAGCGCGTTGCCTGATCCCCCGGACAGGCGAGCGGATGTGAGATGAGCATGACGGAACGAGCGCATCAGGAACCACTGGTTGAATACGCCAAAATCCTGCTGGAACAGTTGCAGAGCGGTGACGCGACCGAAGCCATGCAGACTATTGCCAGTCTGCATCAGGCGCGCGACCAGTTCCTGTTTCAGGAAGTGGGAAAACTGACGCGCAGCCTGCACGAATCCATCAAGAATTTCGCCATCGATACCAGTCGCGCCGGCAGCAAGGAACGCGATGAACTGTCCCGCATGGAAGACGCATCCGAGCGCCTCAATTACGTCATCACCAAGACCGAGCAGGCCGCCAACAAAACCATGGATATGGTGGAAAGCACCATCCCCGTGTCGGCGCAGCTGGGTGACCGTGCCCGTCAGCTGAAGCCCGAGTGGCAGCGGCTGATGCGTCGGGAAATGAAGCCGGACGAGTTCCGGCAACTGACCCGGGAGATGGACACGTTTCTCGATATGGCTGCCGAGGAAACCGCGAAAATCGACAGCAATCTTTCCAGCATCATGCTGGCGCAGGATTTCCAGGATCTCACCGGCCAGGTGATCAAGCGCGTGATCCAGCTGGTACAGGAAGTGGAAGAAAATCTGGTGCATCTGGTGAAGATGGCAGGGTCCATCGACCAGATCACCGGCACCAAACACGAAATACCCGAAACACTGGTCGATCCAACCATTCCCAATATCGGACCGGAAGGTCCGATCATCAATCCGGAAAAACGCAACGACGTGGTGTCCGGCCAGGATGATGTGGATGCGTTGCTGTCCAGTCTCGGTTTCTGATGGAGTCAGGGGATGAGTTTTGACGCTGATGAAGAAATCCTGCAGGACTTTCTGGTTGAGGCCGGGGAAATTCTTGAAGTCCTGTCAGAGCAACTGGTCGAGCTGGAAAACCGGCCCGACGATGCCAATCTGCTGAATGCCATCTTTCGCGGTTTTCACACGGTCAAGGGTGGTGCCGGATTCCTGCAGCTGGATACGCTGGTGGAACTCTGTCATGCCGCGGAAAACGTCTTCGATCTGCTGCGCAACAACAAACTTTCCATCACATCCGAACTGATGGATGTGGTGCTGCAGTCCCTTGATGCCGTCAACAGCATGTTCGCGCAGGTGAATGCACGCGCTTATCCCGAGCCGGCTGATCCGGCGCTGATGGAAGCCCTGCACGCGATCATACGCGGTGAAGCACCCGGTGGCGGGCATGCCGCAGCGTCCGCCGAGCCCGAGCAGGAAGAAGCGGCCGAGGCCGAGCCGGCACCGGCTGCCAGTGCGGGCGAAGGCGACATCAGCGATGAGGAATTCGAACAGTTTCTGGATGCCCTTGGCGATGAAGCGCCGGCAGCCAGGGCACCGGCCGCCGCCGTCAGTGCCGATACCGGCGGCGTCGACCTGTTTGGCGAAGATGAAGAGGTCAAGGAAGCATCCACGCACACGCATTCCGACGAGATTACGGAAGATGAGTTCGAGGCATTGCTGGATCAGTTGCACGGCAAGGGCAAGCCAATAGGTGCGGGCAACAGCGCGGCGGAGACCAAGGCAGCATCAGCGCCCGCAGCTGGCAGCGCCGGTGGCAATGATGAAATCAGCGATGATGAATTCGAAGCGCTGCTGGATGAATTGCACGGCAAGGGCAAGCACGGTGGCACGCCTGCGACGGGCAAAAGCAGCAGCACGGAAAAGGCCGCGGCACCCACTGCCAAAGCGGGTGGCGGCGATCTGATTTCCGATGATGAGTTTGAAGCCCTGCTGGATGAACTGCACGGCAAGGGCAAAGGCCCCACTCAGAAAGGCGCGGATGAACCAGCCGCTGCGCCGCCCAAAAAGACCGAGGAAAAAGCAGCTGCGAAACCGCCGGCAAAGCCGGCCGCCAAAACCGAGCCTGCAGCTGGCAAGCCGGCCGCCGCGCCCAAACCGGCACCCAAGCCAGCGGCCAAACCTGCGGCTGCTGCGGTGTCAGATGACGATGATGATGAGCGCAAAACCGCAACGCGCGGTGCTGCGGCCGGTGCGGCAGGTGCTCCCAAGGAAGCGGCAGAAAATACCGTGCGGGTCGACACCAAACGCCTGGACGACATCATGAACATGGTGGGCGAACTGGTGCTGGTGCGGAACCGGCTGGTGCGGCTGGGACTGCGCAGCGCTGATGAAGACCTGGCAAAAGCGGTGGCGAATCTGGATGTGGTGACCGGCGATCTGCAGACCGCCGTGATGAAAACCCGCATGCAGCCCATCAAGAAAGTCTTTGGCCGCTTCCCGCGCGTGGTGCGCGATCTGGCGCGCAACCTGAAAAAGGAAATCAATCTCGAACTGCAGGGCGAAGAAACCGATCTCGACAAGAATCTGGTGGAAGCGCTGGCCGACCCGCTGGTGCACCTGGTGCGCAACAGTGTCGATCACGGCATTGAAGCGCCGGATGTGCGCGAGAAAATGGGCAAGCCCCGCACCGGTCTGGTGGTGCTGGCCGCGCAGCAGGAAGGCGATCACATCGTGCTGTCGATCACCGATGACGGCGGCGGCATGGACCCGTCGGTCCTCAAGCGCAAGGCGGTTGAAAAAGGCCTGATGGACACTGAAACGGCCGAACGCCTCAGCGACACCGAAGCCTTCAACCTGATTTTCCATCCCGGCTTTTCCACCAAGGACCAGATTTCCGATGTGTCCGGCCGTGGTGTCGGCATGGATGTGGTGAAAACCAAGATCAGTCAGCTCAATGGCACCATTGATGTGAAATCCGAAAAAGGTGTGGGCACGCGTATTGCGATCAAGGTGCCGCTCACCCTGGCGATCATGCCGACGCTGATGGTCATGCTGGGCCGGCAGGCGTTTGCGCTGCCGCTGGTGAATGTGAACGAAATTTTCCATCTTGATCTGTCGCGCACCAACGTGGTGGATGGACAGGAAGTTGTCGTGGTGCGCGAAAAGGCGCTGCCGCTATTCCATCTGAAGCGTTGGCTGGTGCGCAGCGAGGCCAGCTCCGAGCGCGAGGCGCACGTGGTCATTGTCAGCGTGGGCACACAGAAGGTGGGTTTTGTGGTGGATCAGCTGATCGGCCAGGAAGAGGTGGTTATCAAGCCGTTGGGGAAAATGCTGCATGGCACACCGGGCATGGCCGGTGCCACGATCACCGGTGATGGCCGTATTGCGCTCATCCTGGACATTCCCAGCATGTTGAAAGCATACGCGCATCGCGGATGAACCGGTCACGGGATGCAGTTACGCAGCGCGTTGGGAGATAAAAATGCCGATCCAGGTTCTGGTGGTGGATGATTCCGCATTTTTTCGCAGAAGAATAAAAGAAATTCTGGAGAAGAATCCCGAAATCAGGGTTGTCGGTTTTGCCGATAACGGCCGCGCCGCCGTAGAAAAGGCATTCGAACTGAAGCCGGATGTCATTACCATGGATTACGAAATGCCGATGATGGATGGCATTTCGGCGGTGCGCGCGATCATGGCAAAGCAGCCCACACCCATCATGATGTTTTCCTCGCTCAGCTATGAAGGAGCCCGCGTCACGCTGGATGCGCTGGATGCCGGCGCGCTGGACTATCTGCCGAAAAGTTTTGAATCCATGTCGGGCGATCCGGGAGAGAGCGCCCGCATTCTGCAGGATAAGGTATTGGCCATTGCGCGGCGCAACCGGCCTGCATTCAGATCGCCCACACCTGCACCGGCGCCCGTAGCAGCACCTGCACCCACACCCGCGCCCGCGAAGCCTTCTTCGACAATGCCGCCGCTGCCCGTTGCCGCACCCTGGCCACGCACGGCGGCGAAGCCTGCGCCGGCTCCCGTGTCTGCTCCGGCTCCCTTGTCGCGCAAAACCGCTAGCGTGCTGGAGACCCTTGGCGGCGAACGTCCGCGTCTGATCATGATTGGCGCTTCCACTGGCGGTCCGGTGGCGCTGCAGAATATTTTGACGGCGCTGCCCGCCAATTTTCCGTTCCCGATCCTGCTGGTGCAGCACATGCCCGGCACATTCACGTCTGCTTTTGCCGAGCGTCTGGATCGTCTGTGCAAGATTCGCGTGAAGGAAGCGGAGGACAATGATCCGGTGCGGCCCGGCTGGGCGCTGCTGGCGCCGGGCGGCAAGCAGATGTTGCTCGATGCGCGCGGCCAGGCCGTGTCGATCATCGAAGGCAACGACAAGATCCAGTACAAGCCCAGTGTTGATGTCACCTTCGGTTCGGCCGCGCGCAGCGTAAAAGGCAAGATTCTTGCAGCGGTGTTGACCGGCATGGGAAATGATGGACGTGAGGGCTGCAAGTTACTCAAGCGCAGCAATGCCACCGTGTGGACCCAGAACGAACAGAGTTGCGTGGTCTACGGCATGCCGATGGCGGTGGAAACGGCGGGACTTTCCGATGCCGTCCTGGACGTAAAAGACATTGGCAAATATCTGAGCGAGTTGCGCTGACATCATGGATATTCTGAGCATCATCGGACTTGTCGTGGGAATTGTGGCGCTGATTGGCGGCAACGCCATGGAGGGTGGTCACATCTCCGGGCTTGCCAACGGTCCGGCGGCGGTGATTGTGCTGGGTGGCACCTTTGGAGCTGCGATGCTGCAGACGCCCAT
>CAZBII010000145.1:0-11880 GCA_964491665.1 uncultured Moraxellaceae bacterium | reverse complement strand
TACTGGCAAGCCTACCGCGAACTGCACCAGGATCTCCTGCAGGAGGAAAACCTGTTCGACGATCAGTTCGGGGAGCCGTGCGCCCGCGCCTACGACGAACAGATTGCCCAGCTGAAACAGTCCCCCGGCCGCCGTTAACTGATCTGGCCGTTGCGCATGAGCAGCGCAAATTCCGGCTCGATGTCCGCCGGCGCCGGAATCCGCACCTGCCAGCCATCCCCCGGCGCCACGTCCAGCGCGTCGCCCTGCACCGATTCCAGATGGGTCAGCGGGAAGCTGTAATTGCCCCGCGTCGTCATCAGTTCCAGTGTGTTGCCCACGGCAAAACGGTTTTTCACGTTGATGGTCAGCTGGCCGCGCTGGCGGTTGTAGTCCAGCACTTCACCGACAAACTGCTGGGTGCCGGAGTTCGAGGTGTTCTCCTCGTAATTCTGGAATTCCGCCGGCAGGTGGCGGCGATAGAAGCCTTCCGTGTAACCGCGATGCGCCAGACCTTCCAGCGCGTCCATCATTTTCCAGTCGAAGTCGCGGCCGGCGGCGGCATCGTCGATGGCCTGCCGGTAGATCTGCGCGGTGCGCGCCACGTAATAATGCGATTTGGTGCGGCCCTCGATCTTCAGCGAGTGCACGCCGATCTCGGACAGCTTCTTCACATGCTGCACCGCGCGCAGATCCTTCGAGTTCATGATGTAGGTGCCGTGTTCATCCTCGTAGGCCGGCATGTATTCGCCGGGACGGTTTTCTTCCTGCAGCAGGAAAATCCGGTTCTGGATGTCGTCCACCTGCGATTTGCCGGGTGTGAAAGTCTGCACGGCGGGATTCAGCGGCACGATGTCGCCTTCCGGCGTTTCCTGTGCTTCGTGGGTGTCGTATTTCCAGCGGCAGGAATTGGTGCAGGCGCCCTGGTTGGAATCGCGGTGCGTCATGTAGCCGGACAGCAGGCAGCGGCCGGAGTAGGCGATGCACAGCGCGCCGTGGACGAAGGTTTCCAGTTCCATCTCCGGCACGCGCTGGCGGATTTCGGCAATTTCCTCCAGCGCCAGTTCCCGCGACAGGATGACGCGCTTGATGCCCTGCTGCTGCCAGAATTTCACCGTGGCCCAGTTCACCGCGTTGGCCTGCACCGACAGATGCACGGTCTGCTCGGGCCAGTGTTCGCGCACCAGCATGATCAGGCCGGGATCGGACATGATGAGGGCGTCGGGGCCCATGGCGATCACCGGCTCCATGTCGCGCACGAAGGAACGCAGCTTGTCGTTGTGGGGTGCCAGGTTGGTGGCCAGATAGAAGTGCTTGCCCTGGGCGTGGGCCATTTCAATCGCCCGGGCCAGGTTTTCTTCCTTGTTGAATTCGTTGTTGCGGACTCGCAGGCTGTAGCGGGGCTGGCCCGCGTAGATGGCGTCGGCGCCGTAGGCGAACGCGTACTGCATGCTCTTGATCGTCCCCGCCGGGGAGAGCAGTTCGGGTTTCATGAATCACCTTGTGGGTTATCTGTTTGCAGGACAAATAAGGGCGGCGATTCTAGCGGCCGGGATCGGGCGCGGCATTGACCGGCAGCAATGCCGGCGGTGACGGCGGTTTTTTCAGGGGCCGACCAGGCGGGCCACCAGCGGGTAGTAGATGGCCATGAAGCAGGAGAACAGGGCGCTGGCGAGGAAGCGCTGCGGCAGGGGAACCCGGTTCTGGATCAGCAGGTTGACGCTGACGGTGAGGGGAATGGCGCTGAGGAAGCTGTGCTGGGCGGTGGTGAGCAGCGCCAGGTTCAGCGTGTCGGCGTGCTGGCTGAACAGGGCAATGCAGGCCAGGTGCCGCGCCACCCACAGCGGATTGAAGTACAGCATGGCCAGGGCGGTGCGCAGCAGCCTGCCCTGCCAGCCCGGCTGGCCGGCGGTGTGGTGTGCCACCCAGCGGAAATAGTGGGGAATTTCCAGACCATAGACGAGCGCGCCCACCAGACCCATACCGACCAGGCGGAGCGGACTGAAGCCGCCGGTCAGCAGCGCGGCGATCAGGTCGCCACTGCCATACACCAGCAGGCCGGTCAGCAGATCGCGTCGCGTGTACAGTGCCTGCAGTTTCATGCCGGCGTGGTTTCCGTGCCAGTGGTGAAATCCGGATACAGGGCCAGCAGGGCTTTTTCCGGTGTCAGCGGCAGTTGATAGGGCAGGGCGGCGTCGATGCGGTGACTGCGGATCGCATCAGCCACGGCGAACCAGGCGCCCAGTCCCAGCAGAAACGGTGGCTCGCCGATGGCCTTGGCGCTGAACGGACCGTGCGGATTGCTGGCGGAGGCGATGAAGTCCACCTGGATGCGCGGCGCGTGCAGCAGGTCGGGAATCTTGTAGGTGGCGAACGAGTCGGTGAGCAGGCGGCCCTGTTCGTCCCAGCGGATTTCTTCCAGCGTGGTGTAGCCAATCCCCTGCACCAGTCCGCCTTCCATCTGGCCGAGATCTGCCAATGGATCCAGCGATTGTCCCAGGTCGTATACCACCTCCACCCGGTCGACTGTGTACACGCCCAGCAGCGTATCCAGTGTCGCTTCGATCGCGCTCACGCCATACACGTGATACGCAAATGGCCGGCCCTGTTCGCGCGTGCGGTCGAAATACAGATCCGGGGTGGCGTGAAAGGCGCGTTCGGCCAGGTGGATGCGGTTGAAGTAGGCGCGGCTGACGAGTGTGGGCCAGTGGATTTCCGCTGTGGCAGCAGTGCCGGATGTGTCGTGAAAAATGCCGTCGCGCAGGACGATCTGTGTTTCCGGCACGCCCAGTTCGGTGGCGGCGAACCGGCACAGACGTTCGCGCAGCACGGTGCAGGCCTGCAGCGTGGCCATGCCGTTCAGGTCGGCGCCGACGCTGGCGGCAGTGGGCGACATGTTGGCGGTCTTGCTGCTGTTGGTGAAGTCGATGCGAATCCGGTCTGCCGGCAGATCGAAACAGCGTGCCGCCACCGCGCGGATTTTTTCCGTGACGCCTTGCCCCATTTCCACCGCGCTGATGGCAATGCCGATGCTGCCGTCGCTGTAGATGTTGACGTTGACGCTGGCCTGATTCAGATGCGTGGCTGTGAAGGAAATGCCGAAGCACAGCGGTGTCAGTGCCAGCGCCTTGCGGTAGCGCTGGTTCTGTTGATTGCCGCGCGCGATGGTGTCCAGCCGCTTTGCAATGTCGTGCCGTTCCCACAACTGTTGCCAGCACTCGCGCAGCGCGCCGGTCTGCACCGTCATGCCGTAGTCGAATTGATAGCCCGGCTGCAGCAGGTTTTTCTGTTGCAGCTGCCAGCGCGGCATCTGCAGCGTGCGGGCCAGATGATCGAGCGCACATTCCAGCGTGAAGATCGCCTGTGGCGCGCCGAATCCGCGAAAGGCTGTGTTGGAGGGATGATGGGTGCGGCAGCTGACCGCTTTGACGTCCACGTTGGGAATGGCGTAGGCGTTGGTGGCGTGAAACAGCGTGCGCTCCAGAATGGCGGTGGACAGATCGGCGACAGCGCCGCCGTCCTGCAGGAATTGCACGTCATAGGCCAGCAGGTTGCCGTCGCGGTCCGCTGCCAGCCGGTAGGTGGCGCTGTAGGGATGCCGCTTGCCGGTCCAGTGCAGGTCTTCCTGGCGGGTCAGGGTGAGCTTCACCGGTCGCTGCATTACGAATGCACCCAGCGCCGCCAGCAGCGCCCAGGGTTTGGCCTGTTCCTCCTTGCCGCCGAAGGCGCCGCCCAGGCGCGGCACTTCCACTTCGATGGCGTTCATGTCGAGGCCCAGAACCCGCGCGGTAAATTTCTGGATGGAACCGGGATTCTGGCTGGCGCAGAAAATTTTCAGGCGATTGCCGTCCTGCGGCAGTGCCAGCGCGGTCTGGGTTTCAAAATACAGGTGTTCCTGCGCCTGGGTGTCGACGGTGCCGGTGACAACGCAGGCGGCATTTTCAAACGCGGTTTTGCAGTCGCCCTTGCTGAACCGGCGTTCGTCACCAAAGGTGCTGTTCTGCCGGTAGGCGTCGCGCACGTCGAAAATGGCGGGCAGGGTTTCATATTCCAGTTGTACCTGCGCGGCTGCCACACGCGCCTGGGTGGCGGATTCGGCCAGCACCAGCGCCACCGGCTTGCCGATGAAATTCAGCAGGTGTTCGGTGAGCAGGCGTTCGTCCGGCAGGATGTCGCCGATCTGGTTGAGGCCGGGAATATCGCGCGCCAGCAGGATTCTGGCCACGCCGGGCAGCTTCAGGGCATCCGCCAAGTGAACGCGGCGCAGCAGGCCGTGTGCCACCGGTGATGTGACGACCGCCGCGTGCAGACAGCCGGCGGGCAGGGGAATGTCGTCCACGTACAGTGATTCACCGGCGAGATGGGCATAAGCGTCGCGTGGGTTCATGCGGATTCTCCCTGCGGCATTTCTGCTGCTTGTGCCAATGCGTGCAGCTGTGCCAGCACCAGCTGGCGGGCCAGCAGGCGGCGATAGTGCGCGCTGCCGCGCAGGTCAGTAATGGGCGACAGGCTGCCCTGCAGATGCTGATCCAGCAGCGCATGCAGTAGCGGGCTGGTTGCCACTGGCAGCAGTGCGTTAAGCGGTTGTCCGCGCAGTGCATCTTCGAGGGCCTGCAGGCGCACCGGCATGGGCGAGGCGCCGCCGATGGCCAGCCGCACATTCGCGATCCTGTGCTGTTCCACCTGCCAGCAGCCCGCGCAGTTGACGGTGGCGATGTCGGTGGTGCCGCGCCGGCTGACCTTGTCGAAATGGATGAAGGCGCTCGCGGTTTCCGGCGGCAGCTGTATCCATTCGATGCTTTCGTTTTCCTGCAGACAGGTTTGTTTGAAGCCGGTGAAAAATTCCGGCAGGGAAAGTGTGCGCTTGCTGGTGTGCAGGCGCGCGTTTAACACCTGCAGCAGAGGAATGCTGTCGGCCACTGGCGAGGCATGGGCCAGATTGCCGCCCAGTGTGGCGCGGTTGCGGATCGGCAGCGAGGCGAACAGGGCATTGAAGCGGGCAAACGCCGGCAGCAGTGAGGCGCGGGCCAGCGCGTCGGCGATGCGTTGCAGGGGCTGGCGGGCATTCAGCAGCAGACCATCCGGTGTTGGGCGGATGACGGGATCATGCTGATGAGCCAGCCGGTTGCCAGGCGGCAGCGACGCCAGCGCCTGCTGCAGGAGCAGATCAGTGCCACCGCCGACGATGATGTTGCTTGTGGCCGTTGGCGCGGAGTCCGGCTGTGCGTTCAATTCCGCCGGCGCCTGCAGCAGAAACGGCGGCAGAATCCCGGCGTCCACCAGCACCGCCAGCCGGTTGCCACTGGCGCGCAGCCGTTCACCCAGCCGGTCCGCCAGCTGCTGGATGGCCCGGCGCTGTCCCATGTAGCCGGTGCAGCGGCACAGGTTGCCATTGAGCCAGTGCTCGCCTTCCGCGACGCTGAGTTGCGGTCCGTTCAGCAGCCAGTTGATGCAGCCCATCACCAGGCCGGGACTGCAGAAGCCGCACTGGCTGGCGCCGGCATCGGCGAGACATTCCTGCAGCAGACCCGGTTTGCGCTCCGCCACCGGCCGCTGGTGGCCCTGGCCATCCTGCTGCAGCCCTTCGATCGTCAGAACATGCTGCCCTGCCAGATCGTTCACGCGCACCAGGCAACTGGTGTGTGCGCGGAAGCGGGCGCCGGCCGGTTGCGGATCATCGCAGACCAGCACCTGACAGGCACCGCAGTCGCCTTCGCGGCAGGGGCCTTTGCTGCCGGTGAGCTGATGCTCGCGCAGATAGTCCAGCAGCAGGAGCGGTGCGGCGGGAATGGTGTGAGCCTGTCCGTTCAGCCAGAACTGTGTCATGCCGGGTTCGTCCTTTTCCGTGTTCAGACCTTGTCATTGTCGCCGGCGGCGAGTGAGCAGAAGCGGAACTGTGTGCCGTCGAACAGGCCCCTGTCACTCAGCTTCAGCGCGGGAATCACCAGCAGCGCCATGAACGACAGCGTCATGAACGGCGCACGCAGCCGGCTGCCCATTTGCTGTGCCCGGTGACTGAGCTGGCGATAGGCGGGGCCGGTCACCTGTGCCGGCTGGTCGCTCATCAGGCCCGCCACCGGCAGGGGCAGCAGGTGCATGCCCGTTGCATCCACTGCCGCCAGTCCGCCGCGCTGGCTGATCACAGAATTAATGGCCTGCGCCAGCCAGTGCGGCGAGGTGCCCACCGCCACGATGTTGTGGGAATCGTGGGCGACGCTGCTGGCGATGGCGCCCTCCCGCAGCCCGAAACCCTGGATCAGCGCAACGGCCGGTGGTGCCGGCTGGTAGCGGTTCACCACTGCAATAAACAGCACATCCTGGTTCAGGTCAGCTGCAATCAATGCCGGATTGGCGGGATCATGCGGCGGCGTGGCGATCATTTCCCCCGTCAGCAGCGAACCGTCGCGGGCGGTGATGATGCGACAGGCGCTGCCCGGATGCGGCAGTTGCAGTTGTGCGGCGCTGACCGGTTGCGCGGCAAAGCGGTTGACCGCAGTGACCGGCTGCGACGGCAGCAGGCAGCGCTCGTCTTCCACCACGGGTTGGCCACCCAGCCAGGCGCGCTGGATGTGAAATTCCCGCAGATTGTTCACCAGCAGCGCGTCCAGAGTGTCGCCCGGTTGCAGCAGACCCAGCGGCAGCCGGTAATGCCGCACCGGATTCAGACTGGCGGCGCGCAGCACGTTGAACAGCGGATAGCCCAGCGCCAGCGCGCGCATGACCAGCTCGCGGATGTGGCCTTCCAGCAGATCGTCGGGATGCTTGTCGTCGCTGCACAGCATGACGCGTTCCGGATCCGTCGCCAGCAGCGGATGCAGTGCATTGAAATCCTGTGCCGCCGAGCCTTCGCGGATCAGGATCGACATGCCGGCGGCGATCTTGTCGCAGGCTTCGGCGAGCGTTGTGCATTCGTGATCGGTGCTGATGCCGGCGCCGGCATAACGCTTTGCCTGCGTGCCGGTGAGGCCGGGCGCATGACCATCCAGCGGAACACTCAGCCGGCGGGCCACGTCGATTTTGTCGAGCACGTCCGTCGCACCGTTCAGCACGCCGGGAAAATTCATCACTTCGGACAGGTAGGCGCAGGAACCGTCCTGCAGCAGGGTCTGGATGTCGGTGGCTGTCAGCGTGGCGCCGGCGGTTTCAAACGGTGTGGCCGGCACACAGGAGGGTGCGCCGAACAGTATCCTGAAGGGCGTGAGTGCGGCGCGCTGCTGCATGAAACGGATGCCGTCCAGCCCCAGCACGTTGGCAATTTCATGGGGATCGGACACACAGGCCAGCGTGCCTTTTGCCAGCGCGGCGCGGGCGAATTCGTCCGGGGTCAGCAGTGAGCTTTCGATGTGAATGTGGGCGTCGACGAAGCCGGGCAGCAGGTAAGGTTCACCCGGACGCTCGTTGCCCAGTTCAGTGATCCGGGAAATGCGGCCATCGCTGGAGGTGAGTTCGCCAAAAAATATTCTGGCGGCCACCACGTCCACGATGTTGGCGCTGATGCTGTTTGTCATGACTTCCACTCACCCCTGCTGTCGGTCCTTTCATTGTGGGACGCGCAACAGGGGAGAATGTTAAGCCAGATCAGGGATGCGGTGGAAACGGTTTGCCGGAGCCGGACAATCAGCGGGCTCTGGTCAACCGGCGTTGGTCAGCCGGCTTTGGTTTGCGTTGCCGCGTTGCTCCACTGCACCACGGCTGGATGGGCCAGTTCGCCATTCATCAGCAGTTCCAGATCGCGCTGGATGCGCTTGGGCAGGTTGCTCAGCTGCGAGGTTTGCGGATCGACCGCCACCATGCGCTGGGTAGCCTGTGCATACACCTTGCTGATGTCCTGGCTGTGAGCGAACAGAAAGGTCATGTTGACGAAGCGGCCGCACTCGGTTTCGGCGCGGCTGAGAATGGAGATCGGTGTGCCGAACTTGATGGGACGTTTGAAATCGATGTTGACGTTGGCCACGACGCCGGTGATCTGGCTGAGATCCATGCCCAGTACGTCGCGGTAGAAATGCACGCGCGCCAGTTCGATGAAGGTGCTGTAGCTGGCGTTGTTGAGATGGCCCAGTACATCGAAATCATTGAAGCGCATCTGGATGTCGGTCTTGATGAAATGCTGACTCATGTTTCACTTCCCCTCTGTAATCCAAAATCCAAAACGAAATTTGTTCAGTCTGCGGGCAGCATATTACTGAGGGGGCTGGTCCGCTTCAGCTTGCACTCTGTTGCGGTCTGGTTGGGGAATGTTACGGAATGTGGGTGACCGGTTTCGCTGTGACGGGTTCCGGAGAAGCGCAGCCGTCGCGACATTTGCCGGACGGCTGCGGGTGCATCGTTATTGCAGTTTGTGTTGCTGGCGCCGGGCGACAGTGGCCAGAACACCACAGCCGGACAGCAGCAGCCAGAGCGCGGCCGGCAGGGGCACGGCGCTGATCTGCGTGCTGGCCAGATAGTTGTCCAGCAACAGGCTGCCGTCACCGGAGGCGTTGCTGAAATCATTGCCGCTGAACGTGAAATCCAGCGCGCCACTGGCCAGACGGGTGAAGGTGAGTGTTGCCAGTACAAACGAGTCCGCCTGCTGGCTCAGCAGCATCGCGGGGTCGTCGTAGGACACTTCCAGCAGATGCACACTGTTGGCGCTGTTGCTGATGTCGCTGTAGGTGCCCGCGCCGGACAGGTCGAGCTGATTGCCCAGCCCAGTGTCGCCCAGCGTGGTGGACAGCAGTGAAACGGCCCCGCTGTCGAACAGCACGCTGCCATCCCAGCCGCCCAGCGCATCGGCACCCAGTGCGTCGATCAGAATGCTGAGCGAGAAATTCTCGCCCACGGCAACGGACGTGCTGGAAGGCACCAGACTGACAGTGGCGGCACTGGCGTTGAAGGCCAGTGCGGACAGGGCCAGCGCAGCGCCGGCAAGAACAGATTGTCGGGAAAAAATAGTCTTCATGAAAACCTCGTTATTCAGCCGATGGCACACGCGGCGCGCGTGCACAGGGTGGTGAGTTTGCGCAGATCGGCGCTGGTGATGCGGCCGTCGCGGTTCAGGTCGTAGGGATCGTTGCTGCCACTGGCGCTGGTGTTCAGGCGCTGTTTCAGCAGGGTGGCGTCGCTGTTGTCGACATCGCCGTCGCGATCCAGATCACCTGCCAGTTCCACCGGCAGAAAGTCCACCAGCAGCGGATCGTGATCGGAACTGCGATAGGCATCTGCGCTGTAGAAACTGTTCACCTGGGCCGCCGATTTGAATTCCACGTTGTAATCCAGCGCGCGTGGTTCATCGGCATTGAGGTGCAGTTCTTCCACGCGCTGCACTTTCGCGCTGAGGGCGCTCGATGCCAGGGCGTGATCCAAATAGCCGGATTCGGCTTCAAACACGTAGGAGTAAGCCGCGTCATCGCCGATGTGCTGGCTGATCAGGTTGCGGTAGCCGAGAGTTTCCAGCGTGTGAATCGGATCTTCCTTGGCGTAGGCGTTGAGGTCGCCAATGACGATTACGTCGCTGTCCACCTGTCCGTTGGGATTGCTGCCGATCCAGCTGGCCAGATCCTGTGACGCGGCCACGCGTACCGGATTCCAGCAGCCCTGACCATCGCCCTGATCTTCATTGCTGCTGCCGTCGGTGGGGCAGCTGCCCTTGGATTTGAAGTGATTCACCACCACGCTGAAAGTGTCGCCGCTGTTGATGCGACGGAAACTCTGCAGCAGTGGCTGGCGGTTGCGGTCGGCGAAGGCGCCGCTGGCGGTGGTGACCGCATTGCCGACCGGCACGACGCGATCGTTGCGGTAGAGGATGCCCACGGTAATTTCATCGCCACCGATCACGCCGGTGCCGGGGTTGGCAAAGCTCCACTCCGGCCCCATTCCATTCACCAGATCCTGGATTGCGCTGGTGCTGCCGAAGCCGTCGTTTTCCAGTTCCATCAGACCGATCACGTCCGCGTTCAGCGATTGCAGGGCGGCAATGGTTTTGGCGCGCTGGCGTGCGAATTCGTCGGCGGTAGTGGCGCCGCGTGCGGTGGGAAACCCTGCGCCCAGCCCGTTGCCGTTGAAATAGTTCAGCACGTTGAAACTGGCGATGCGCACCTGATCGGTGGCCGGCAGTTCTGCTGCATCCGGCCGCACGTTGCTGCTTATGAATACCGGCGCAGTGGTGGGGAACAGGCGGTAGGCGCTGAAGCCGTAGCCGAGAATGCCCTGCAGTGAAGTGACGCTGTCACCCGCGCGCAGGCTGTTCTGTGCCGACAGGTTGCCGTTGGGATAAATCACCGGCTCGGGATTCTGCACGTTGCTGTTGTCGTCCAGCACGATTTTGTTCAGTGCGTTAGCAGCAGCGGTGGCATTCGCATTCGCGCCCGGTGTCGCAATCTGCGTGGGAATCATCAGGCGCTCACTGGACAGCACCACTTCGCCGTAGCGGGCCAGGTTGTAATTTTCCGCTGCGATGAGTGTCTGGCTGAACGCCACGCGCATGCCTTCCAGTGCTTCTGCAGCGGCTGCACTGCTCCACGGCAGACTGACGCTGGTGGCCGCAGGCAGTGCCGCCGTGCCACACGCGCTCACGGCGCTGACGCTGCCCAGCTGGGTCTGGCCGTAGGTTTCCGACACCGTGCCGCCCACGCGAATTTTGTCGCCGCTGGCAACGGCATGCGCGGTGTCGTACACGAAAATACCTTCCGAGGTGTCGACGTCGCCATCTTCGTCGCCGGTTTCTTCCTGCAGATAGAAACCGGACAGGCCGTTGCTGTTCTGGAATGAACCGGTCACCACGCCCTCGATCACCACCGTCTGGCCGGCCAGCGGACTGGTATCGGTGGTGCCCTGCACGGTGTGAATCCGGGTGGCGCTGTCGCCGCAGTTGCCAATGCTGTTGCCGCCACTGCCGGTGCCGGCGCTGTCATGTCTGCCGAGTCCGTCGAAGATATCGGTGGCGTAGCCGTCCCATTCCAGCGCCGGATCGAATGCCGATGTGCCAGCGGTGCGACCGGCATCGATACCGGCTTTGCGGCGCAGTGTGTTGTTGGCGGTGCTGGCCAGTCCGGTGCCCCATTCGGTGCCGGGGTCCATGCCGATCTGGCCGATCACGTCGACCAGCGTGCCGTCGGCGCGGGTGAGGGCGATGGCGTCGTTGCCGTTGAACAGGCCGGCGCCAGAGGTTTGCTGTGCCTTGGTTACAATCGCGCTGACCGCCGCGCTGTGGGCAAAGACAAAGGTACTGCCCTGGGCCAGCGTGCCGCTCAGCGTGAACGTCAGCGACGCGGTGGCGGAACCGTTGGTGAACTGGCGGATGCGGTATTGCGACAGGTCCACGCTGGCGCCGGTGTTGTTGTAGATTTCCAGCGCCTTGTTGTTGGACGAACCTTCAATGTATTCGGAAAAATAAAGGTCGGTGGCGGCATGGGCGGTGGAGCAGCCAAGCAGCGCCACGGCGACGCTGAGGGGTTTGAGTGTCTGCATTCAGATGTCCTCGGGTGATGTTGTGCGCAGCACCGGAGGATAGGAATGAGGTTGTTAAAAACGGGTGAACGTTTTGCGAATTTTCAGCGCAGGTTCTGTGTCATTCGTGTCGCAGCGCGTCGATCGGATTCATGTTCGCCGCCTTGCGCGCCGGGAAATAGCCGAACACGATGCCCACCAGCGCGGAAAACAGGAACGCGATGGTAACGATGCCGGAATTGAACAGGAAGGGCACGTCCATCGCCTGCGAGATCAGGATGGAACCGACCAGCGCCAGCACGATGCCGATCACGCCGCCCAGCGACGACAGCACCACCGCTTCCACCAGAAACTGCAGCAGCACTTCCCGCTCCAGTGCGCCGATGGCCAGACGGATGCCGATCTCGCGGGTGCGCTCGGTCACCGACACCAGCATGATGTTCATGACCCCGATGCCGCCCACCAGCAGCGAGATCG